>NZ_DBLYGC010000008.1:71713-113456 GCF_056818865.1 Butyribacter sp. | reverse complement strand
TTATTACAATAACACTGATGTATGAAAGAGTAAATATCTACTGTGCAGGACTGAATTCCACCGCCCTATATGGCAGTGGAATTTAAAATTTCATTTTTGGTTTAACGCAAAAAGAATAAAAACTACTTGCATAATATGGAAAAATGTGATAAAATTTAAATGTTAATAAGTAATTATGCTTAGAGTGGGCTGTCAAGTCCACTCTTTAATTTTGTGGAAAAGAGGTTATGTGCTTGACAAAAAGAGAGGAATATGAAACACGGACAGAAGAAATTCTCGAGCCTATTATGAAAGAGAATGATTTTGAACTTGTTGATGTGGAGTATGTAAAAGAAGCGGGAAACTGGTATCTGCGTGCATACATTGACAAGGAGGGTGGAATAACCCTTGATGACTGCGAACTTGTAAACAGAGCTTGGAGTGACATTATGGATGAACAGGATTTCATTCCTGATGCCTATATTTTGGAAGTCAGTTCCCCAGGACTTGGGAGACAGCTGAAAAAAGATAAGGATTTCAAGAGAAGCATTGATGAAGAGGTAGATGTGAAGTTCTACAAGGCAGTAAAAATACCAAATCCAAGAAATGGTAAGGAGATGTCTGTTAAGCAGATAACCGGAATACTAAAAGGGTTTGACGAGAATACTATAACTCTTGAAACGGATTTTTCTAACGAATATATTGTAAACAGAAAAGATATATCAACCGTAAAATTGACAATAGATTTTTGAGATTGAAAAAATAAGGAGGCAAAAATGGCTGCTAAAAAAACTACAAAATCAGATAAATCGGAATTGATTGAAGCATTAGATATAATTGAAAAGGAAAAACAGATAAGCAAAGAGGTTATTCTTGAAGCGATAGAGAACTCATTGCTTGCAGCTTGCAAAAATCAGTTTGGCAAGTCAGAGAATATAAGAGTAAACATTAACAGGGAGACAGGTGAAGTTAAGGTATTCGCGGTAAAGGAAGTTGTAGATGATGACGACCTTGAAGATGAAGCTACACAGATGGGGATTACTGAGGCAATCTTAGTTCATGACAAAACTGAGATTGGTGATACCGTCGAGGTAGAGGTTACACCAAAGAATTTTGGAAGAATTGCTGCACAGAAGGCAAAACAGGTTGTAGTCCAGAAGATAAGAGAAGAAGAGAGAAAGGTACTTTACGTTCAGTATCTTGAGAAAGAAAGAGAAGTTATAACAGGTATCGTTCAAAGATATAGTGGAAAAAATATCTGTGTAAATCTCGGAAAAGTTGATGCTATCCTTATGGAGAGCGAACAGGTTAAGGGCGAGCACTTTAAACCTACTGAACATATCAAACTTTATGTAGTTGAAGTGAAGGATACTACAAAGGGACCTAGAATTACAGTATCACGTTCACATCCTGAATTTGTAAAGAGACTTTTTGAAGAGGAAGTTACAGAGATACAGGATGGAACAGTTGAAATCAGAAGTATAGCAAGAGAAGCGGGTTCACGTACAAAGATGGCAGTTTCAACAGAAAATCCTAATGTTGATGCTATCGGAGCATGTGTCGGCATAAACGGAAGTCGTGTAAATGCGATTGTAGAGGAACTTCGTGGTGAAAAAATAGACATTATAAACTGGAGTGATTCTCCGGCAGTCCTTATTGAAAATGCACTTAGTCCTTCAAAGGTTATATCAGTTGAAGCAGATGAGGAAGAAAAGACAGCAAAGGTAGTTGTTCCACAGGATCAGTTATCACTTGCAATCGGAAAAGAAGGACAGAATGCAAGACTTGCAGCGAAACTTACAGGATATAAAATAGATATCAAATGTGAATAGGTAATATTGTTTCAGGAGGTGTCAGAAGTGGGCAAGGGAAACGTAAATAACATAAAAAAAACCGCATCGCGTCAATGTACGGGATGTGGTGAGAAAAAAGACAAGAAAGAGCTTATCAGAGTTATAAAAACTCCGGAAGGTGATATAACAGTAGATTTTACAGGAAAGAAAAACGGCAGAGGCGCATATATATGTAATTCAGTTGAATGTTTAAAACAGGCTGTAAAGAAAAAGTCCCTTGAACGCTCATTAAAGACACAGATTCCAAAAGAAATTTATCAGGAACTTGAAAAGGAGATGATGAAAGGTGAAAGTTGATAAGGGTCTTGGTATGGTTGGGCTTGCGACAAAAGCCGGAAAAGTTGCGAGCGGTGAATTTATGACGGAGAATGCTGTGAAGTCGGGAATGGCATATCTGGTCATTGTTTCATCGGAGGCATCAGACAACACCAAAAAGAAATTTAGAAACATGTGTGAATTTTATCATGTGCCAATCAAAGAATGTTGGACAAAAGATGAACTTGGAAAGTCTACAGGAAAGACATTTCGTGCATCTCTGGCAGTAACTGATGAAGGTCTTGCACAGGCAATATTGAAAAAGATGGACTAGGAGGTCGCAGTTTTATATGGCAAAAATGAAGATATATGAGATTGTCAGCAGTATGCAGAGACAATTCCCAGATTTACAAAATAAAGATGTTGTTACATTACTACAGGAAAACGGATTTGATGTCAAGGGCTCGCAGAGCGTTATCGAGGATGATGCGATAGGTTTTTTGTTAAAACACGCAAAAGAGCATTTGGCTAATCTTAAAAAGAGTGAGCATGCGAAGAAGAAAGATACAAAGAAGGCAGAAACTCCAAAGAAAAAGGAGGAAAAAGCTGAAAATACTTCTGCAAGTGAGAAAGCGGCAGTTAAAGAAAAGGCAAAAAAAGAAGAAGTTAAGCCGGAAGTAAAAAATACGGTTGAAGAAAATAAAGATACAAAAAGTGAAAAGGGGCAGGAAAAAACTGTAGCAGCTGAGACAGAAGAAAATAAAATGCAGGAAACAGAAGAAAAGGGAAAAGAGGAAACTGTGAAGCAAGAAGAGAAAAAAGAAGTAGTTAAAAAAGAGGTAAAGAAAGCTGAGCCGGAGAAAAAATCTGAAGTAAAGAGTGCATCAGAGGATAAAAAGGAAGAAAAGAAGTCTGACAATCAGCAGGAAGAAAAGAGAGACAACAGAAACAGTCAGAGTCGTGATAACAGGGATAACAGAAACGGCTCAAACCGTGACAATAGAGATAGAGATAATAGAAACGGTGGAAACAGAAATAATGGAAACCGCGATAACAGAAACGGCTCAAATCGTGACAATAGAGATAATAGAAACGGCGGAAACAGAGACAACAGAAATAATGGAAACCGTGATAACAGAGATAATAGAAACGGTGGAAACAGAAATAACGGAAACCGCGATAACAGAAATGGCTCAAACCGTGACAATAGAGATAATAGAAACGGCGGAAACAGAGACAACAGAAATAATGGAAGCCGTGATAACAGAAACAGAAATCAGGGCGGCGGATTTTCAAGAGGCGCAGCTATGCCAATGGATTCAATGAAATCTGAGGTTAAACAGTCAAGACAGCAGAGAGCAAACAAGGATTCAAGGAGTGCCAAACAGAAATACGGCAAGGACAGAACAAGAGGCATGGATGATGATGAAATGTTTGAGCAGAGCAGAAAAAATAAGAAGAAAGACCCTAACCGCAAGGGAGCATTTATCAAGCCTGAACCTGTAGCAAAACCACAGGAGCCGGAAGATGGAATCCGTACAATCACACTTCCTGAAAAGATGACAATAAAAGAGTTGTCTGATATAATGAAAGTAACTCCTTCAACGGTTATCAAAAACCTCTTTATGCGTGGTCAGGTAGTAACTCTTAACCAGGAGATAACATTTGAAGAGGCAGAAGAGATTGCACTTGAATATAACTGTATTGCAGAGATGGAAGAAAAGGTTGATATGATAGCCGAAATCCTCAAAGAGGATGAGGAAGATGAGAACCTTATGGTTAAGCGTCCTCCTGTAGTCTGTGTAATGGGTCACGTTGACCACGGTAAGACATCACTTCTTGATGCTATCAGAGAAACAAGCGTTACTTCAAGAGAAGCAGGTGGTATTACACAGCACATAGGTGCTTATGTGACAGAGATAAACGGTGAGAAGATTACATTCCTTGATACACCGGGTCATGAGGCGTTTACATCAATGCGTATGCGTGGTGCACAGTCAACAGATATTGCTATCCTTGTTGTAGCGGCAGATGATGGTGTTATGCCACAGACTATTGAAGCTATAAGCCATGCAAAAGCAGCAGGTGTTGAGATAATCGTAGCCGTAAATAAGATTGATAAGCCTAGTGCAAATGTTGAGAGAGTTAAGCAGGAGCTTACAGAACACGGACTTATCGCAGAGGACTGGGGTGGAGATACAGTATTTGTACCTGTTTCTGCACATACAAAAGAAGGTATAGACCAGCTTCTTGAAATGATAATCCTTACTGCGGAAGTGCTTGAACTTAAAGCAAATCCAAACAGAAAAGCAAGAGGTGTTGTTATAGAGGCGCAGCTTGATAAGGGACGCGGACCTGTCGCAACTGTACTTGTACAGAAAGGTACACTCCATGTAGGAGACAACATAGCTGTAGGAGCAGCATATGGTAAGATAAGAGCCATGATGGATGATCAGGGAAAGAGAGTTAAGACAGCTCTTCCGTCAACACCTGTTGAAATTTTAGGACTTCATGACGTACCTGATGCAGGTGAGATATTTATGGCAACAGACAGTGATAAAGAAGCAAGAAATATCGCTGAGGTATATATTGAGCAGGGAAGAGAAAAACTTCTTGATGATACAAAATCAAAACTTACGCTTGACGGATTGTTTTCACAGATACAGGCAGGAAATATCAAAGAACTTAATCTTATCGTTAAGGCTGATGTACAGGGTTCTGTTGAGGCAGTTAAGCAGAGTCTCCTTAAACTCAGCAACGATGAGGTTGCCGTAAGGATAATCCATGGAGCAGTCGGAGCTATCAATGAGTCGGATGTATCTTTGGCAAGTGCATCAAATGCTATTATTATCGGTTTCAATGTACGACCTGACAATACAGCAAAGGAAATTGCCGACAGAGAAAAAGTTGACGTAAGACTTTACAGAGTAATCTACAATGCTATTGAAGATATTGAGTCGGCTATGAAAGGAATGCTTGACCCTGAATATGAGGAAAAAGTAATAGGTCACGCAGAAGTAAGACAGACATTCAAAGCTTCTGGTGTAGGTATGATAGCAGGTTCATATGTGCTTGACGGAAAGATTGAGAGAAACTGCAAGGTGAGAATCAGCCGTGAGGGAGAGCAGATATTTGAAGGAGAACTTGCATCACTCAAGAGATTTAAGGATGATGTTAAGGAAGTGGCAGCAGGATACGAGTGTGGTCTTGTATTTGAAGGTTTTAATGACATCAAGGTTGAAGATCAGGTAGAAGCATATATCATGGTAGAAGTTCCTAGAACATAGTATTAAAATACCATTAGGAAAGGGTTTTAATACACAGGATTTGTGCGGCGCATAATAGCACAAATCCTGCCATGCCATAATATATGTGTGACAATATATCAAAAGAATGGGGGGAATTTATATGAGAAAGAACAGTATAAAATATTCTCGTATGAATGGAGAAGTTCAAAGAGAGATAAGTAAAATCATTGCAAGAGACATAAAGGACCCGAGAATAAATCCAATGACATCTGTTGTATCAGTGGATGTTACACCGGATTTAAAATATGCAAAGGTATTTGTAAGTGTACTTGGAAATGATGAAGAGAAAGAAAAGACACGCAGAGGTCTTGCAAGTGCTTCATCCCATATACGTTCACTTCTTGCAAAATCATTAAATCTTCGCAATACTCCTGAGCTTACATTTTTGATTGATGATTCAATTGAGTATGGTGTAAACATGTCTAAAAAAATTGATGAACTCATTGAGAAAGAAGCGAAGGGCGAAGAAGAATAGCTATACTGTAAAAAAACTATTGTATTGCAGTTTTTTTGAGGGCAAAACGCTGGTTTTGCCCTTTTTTAAAGGAGGCATGATAAATGAATGAACTTAATAAAACTCTTTGTGAGGCGGAAACTATCATGATTGCAGGTCATGTAAGACCGGACGGTGATTGTATCGGTGCATGTGTGGCATTGCAGAGATATATAAAAAGAAATTATCCAAAGAAGGAAGTATTTGTCTATATAGAAACAGTTCCGGAAGTTTTTGAATTTTTAGATGAAAATAAAGAAATTTTTTCAAATGAAACAAATGATAAAAAATATGATGTTTTTATAGCACTTGACTGCAGTTCACCTGACAGGCTCGGTGATGCACAGAAAGCATTTTACAATGCAAAGAGCACTATGTGTATAGACCACCATATAAGTAACAGATACTATGCAGGTATAAATGTGGTGAATTCAGATGCAAGTTCAACATGTGAAGTTTTGTATGAGCTTATTACAGATGAAGAAAAAATTTCAGATTTATTTAGTAAACAGAATATTGGGGACAGTATTGATAGACTTTCCGGTGAGAAAAAATTCGGGTTTGAGATAGTAAGAGCATTATACATAGGTATCATATTTGATACAGGTGTGTTCAGATTTTCAAATACATCAAAGAGGACTATGGATATAGCAGGTGAACTTGTTGATACAGGTATTCCTTTTTGGAAATATATTGATGAGTGTTTTCTTCAGAGAACTTATACACAGACACAGCTTCTTGGAAGAACTCTGCTTGCGAGTATGCGTGTCATGGATGGAAAGTGTATAGTTGCAACTATCACAAGAAGAATGATGGAGTTTTATGAAGCTAAGACCGAGGACATTGAGGGAATAGTTGACCAGCTTCGTATAACACAGGGCGTTGAAGTTGCAATTCTTTTACATGAGATTGGTGACCAGGAATACAAAGTAAGTCTGCGCTCAAATGATTATATAGATGTGAGCAAGATAGCTTCGTTTTTTGGCGGCGGCGGTCATGTGAAAGCAGCCGGTTTTACAATGAGAGGTTCTGCACATGATGTAGTTAATAATATAACAGGTCATATCGAGAGCCAGATGTTAAACAAAAATAATTAAGCTAAAAGATAATGATAATAATATAAAGGATGGAAAATAAAGCTTGGATGGTATAATAAATGTATACAAAGAAGCGGGTTTTACCTCACATGATGTTGTGGCAAAGCTTAGAGGAATATTGAGACAAAAAAAGATAGGTCATACAGGAACACTTGACCCGGCGGCGACAGGTGTGCTGCCGGTGTGTCTTGGAAAAGCAACAAAGGTATGTGAACTTCTAACGGACAAAGACAAATCATACAGAGCAGTGTGCAAACTGGGTGTTGAAACTGATACGCAGGACATGACAGGAACTATTTTAAAAGAGTATGATGTTACCGGTATAAGTGAGCAGAATATAAGGGAGTGTGTCGAAAAATTTGTCGGTGACATAAAACAGATACCACCAATGTATTCGGCACTTAAAGTAAACGGTAAAAAACTGTATGAACTTGCCAGAGAGGGAAAAATTATTGAGCGGAAACCGCGCGACATAAATATTTCAAAGATTGATATAATTGATATAGATTTGGATAATAAAACATTTACAATGGATGTTACATGCTCAAAGGGGACCTATATAAGAACCCTCTGCCATGACATAGGAAAAGAACTTGGCATAGGTGCGGCAATGGAAAATCTTGTGAGGACAAGAGTATCTGTTTTTGAAATAAAAGATGCACTTACACTTAGCGATATAGAGTTTTTATCAAAGGAAAAACCTGAAAAATTTATGGAAAAAGTTTACAGTGTCGATTCTCTTTTTGAATATTCAAAACTTAGTGTTTCGGGGGATGGGATAAGATATCTTCAAAATGGAAACACTTTGAGGGAAAAAGACTTTAAAGAGAATGCGGGTAATATTTCAGAAGACGAAAAAGTTCTTGTCTATGACGAGAACAATAATTTCAGGGCAATATATCAGAAGAAGGGAAAAGAATTTAAGGTATTCAGAATGTTTTAAAAATATTTTCATGTTAAAAAATATTCCCATGTTCTAATGAACATTTCAATAAAGAAAACAGTTTAATATAAAAATATTTTATGATATTTTCAAGGGGGCAGAAGAAAAATGGAAATCCTTAAAGGTTTGGATATATGTGTAAAAAACAGTGCGGTATCGCTTGGCAAGTTTGACGGACTTCATAGAGGACACAGGCTTTTGCTTCATGAAATATTAGAAAAAAAAGAATTTATTCCTACCGTGTTTACTTTTGAGATGTCTGATACACCGCAGAAATATATATATTCACAGGAAGAAAAAAACAAAATATTAGAAGAAATCGGGATTCGGAGAGAAATATTATTTCCTTTTAATGAACAGACAAAAAAAATGGCTCCGCATGATTTTATAAGAGATTTTCTTGTTGCAAAACTGGATGTAAAATACATTTGTGTCGGAGAGGATTTTCACTTTGGAAAGAACCGCGATGGCAATGTGGGAATATTAAAAAGATATGCGTCTGAGTACGGATATGACATAAAAATATTTCATAAGTTACAAGCAGACAACGAGACGATAGGCAGTACACTTATACGAAAAAAACTTGAGGACGGTGATATTGCAAAGGCAAACGACCTGCTTGGACGCAATTATTTTATAGAAGGCACAGTAATACATGGAAATGCACTTGGCAGGACACTTAATATGCCGACGGCAAACATAGTTCCCGATAAGTCAAAACTCCTGCTGCCGTCTGGAGTTTATGCGTCGAAGGTAAAGATTGAGGGCGACTCTCAGGTGTATAAGGGTGTAACCAATGTCGGCAGAAAACCGACGATAGGCAGATATGATATTGGCGTTGAGACATGCCTGCTTGATTTTGACAGAGATATTTACGGAAAGAAAATAACTGTCGAGTTTTATGAACATATAAGACACGAGAAAAAATTTCCGGGACTTGATGAACTTAAAAATCAGATGGAAAAGGACAAAGAGAGAGCGAGACATATATTAAAAAAATAAATTCCATAATATGATGTAGGGGGCAAAAGGTATTTTGACCCTTGCATTATATCATTGTCAAATGTAACAAATTCTTAATCAAAAAGAAATACTTTCTTCTTTGACTTATATTTTTGTTTTGTTATAATAGTAGTTGCTTATGTGAAAACCATAAGGGCAAACGTTTATGTTTGCCCTTTTACAATGCAAAAAAAATTGCATGGCAAAAAAATTTGCATCTGCAAAAAAATGTATAGCAGGGAGTATGTAAAAATGCAAAATGGTTTTTCACATTTAAAATATAGGGATAGTGAGGTTTTAGGACAAATGAGAAGAAAGAGTGTTCAGAGCGTTTTTGCAGGTTTGTTAGTTGCGACTGTACTTAGCTGTACAGCATGTGGCGAAGGGGATAAAAAAGAACAGTCTGCAGTTTCGGTTACAGCAAAAGAAAATGAAGTGAAGAAGAAAGAGCAAGTCAAGCTGCTCCTTAGTGAGGCAAAGACATTACCGGATAAAATTGACGGGGCGGAATTTCAATCAAAAAACAAGAGAATAGCAACGGTTTCAAAAGATGGTGTTGTACATGGAGTTAAGCATGGAAAAACTACCATTGTGATGAAAAGTAAAAATGAAACGATTACATATACGGTAAAAGTAGCTAAAAAGGGAATGGTATATCCGAAATTTACAATGCTTACAGGCGAACATCTGGATATACAGTTCAGCAACGGTACAAAAGCTAAAAATGTCAAATGGAAAACAACAGATAAAAGCATAGCGACAGTAGATAAAAAAGGAAAAATAATAGCAAAGAAAAAAGGAAAAATTCAAATAAAGGGAAACGACGGCAAAAAAACGTATGTTGCAGGTATAAGTGTAAAAAAGAGACCTAAAAATATAATATATCTTACTTTTGATGACGGCCCAAACAGTTATACAACACCAAAAATTCTGAAAATATTGAAGAAAAACAATGTAAAAGCAACATTTTTTGAACTCCGTCCGGCAAGCTACGATTATAAACTTACAAAAAGAGTTATTGATGAGGGACATACACTTGCTTTGCATGGATTTAAACATAAATATTATGAAATATACAAATCTGAAAAGGTTTATAAAGGAAACCTTGACAAACTCCGCAATCTTTTCTTTAAGAAGTTTGGAGTATGGTGTACGGTATCAAGATTCCCAGGAGGAAGTTCAAATACAGTAAGCAGGTACAACAAAGGAATTATGACAAGGCTTACAAAAAAACTTGACGGCTGGGGATACCACTATTTTGACTGGAATGTTGACAGTGAAGATGCAGGCGGTGCAAGAAATCCACAGCAGACATTTCATAATGTAACATCAGAACTTTGCAAAGGAAGAGGAAATGTTGTTCTGATGCATGATTTCTATGGAAATGACAAGACTATAAATGCACTCGATAAAATGATAAAATATGGTAAAAAGCATGGATATGTATTTTTACCTATAACAGCAAGCACGGATGCAGTACATCACGGTGTAAACAATTAAAAAAATGATACAGAGTCAGATTATTTTTTGACTTAAATATCATAATAGTTCATACAAATTTTACAAAGGGGTAAACATATATATTATGTTTGCCCCTTTGTAAAATTTTATATATAACATCATTTCATGGCGGCAGCACAAAAGGAGGAATTAAATGAATTTATTTGACATATTGGGGCCTGTAATGGTTGGACCAAGCAGTTCGCATACGGCGGGAGCAGTAAGGATAGGTTATGTTGCAAGGCATCTTTTAAAGGATGAGCCGTGTGAGGTTAAAATAGGGCTGTACGGTTCCTTTGCAAAGACAGGTAAAGGGCATGGAACTGACAGGGCACTTATAGCAGGTATACTTGACATGCATCCTGATGATATGAGAATACCTGAAAGTTTTGAGCTGGCAGAAAAAGCAGGAATGAAATTTGAGTTTTACACGTTTGATATGAGAAATGCCCATCCGAATACGGCGTTGATTGATATAACTGGTAAGAATGGCAGAAAGCTTAGTGTACAGGCATCATCACTTGGTGGCGGCAGGATTATGGTAAACAGGCTTGACGGAATAGATGTTAATTTTTCGGCAGAAAAACCAACACTTATAGTACACAATATCGACCAGCCGGGTCATGTTGCAGAAGTCACATCAATGCTTTCACATAAATGTGTAAATATTGCGACAATGCAGCTTTTCAGGGACAAGCGTGGAGGGTATGCGGTTATGGTAATCGAGACAGACCAGTCAATACCGGAAGAAGCAATAAAGTGGCTTGAGCATTTAGAAGGGGTCATAAAGGTAACATATGTAAATATCGATTAGCAACAATCATATAATGTATTTTCTGAATTTTCGGAACAAAGAATTTTGAGAGTACATATATAAAAATGGAGGTTAGTATGTTCAATACGTTAAAAGAGATAACAGACAGATGTAAAAGTGACGGCAAAGAATTTTGGCAGATAATCCTCGAAGATGATATGTCAGACAGAAATGTTGACAAAGAAGACTCAATGTCAAAGATGAAAGAACTGTGGGATGCTATGTATCATGCGTCAGTAAATTATGACGGAGATATAAAATCATCAAGCGGTTTGAGCGGTGGTGACGGCAAAAAGATGGAGGAATATACAAAAACACATGACTGTCTTTGCGGTGATTTTATGGGAAGAGTTATTGTTGAGGCACTAAAAATGGGCGAGTCAAATGCATGTATGAGACGAATAGTGGCGGCACCGACAGCGGGTGCATGTGGTGTACTGCCGGCTATATTGGTGCCATATTATGACAGCTTATTAAAAAATGAAAATAAAGAGCAGGATGTGGCAGAAGCAGAAGAAAAAATAATAAAAGCACTTTATGTGGCAGCGGGAATTGGCGGAGTTATAGCAAAAAGAGCTTCAATAAGCGGTGCAAAAGGAGGATGTCAGGCGGAGATAGGCTCTGCAAGTGCAATGTCAGCCGGAGCACTCACATATCTGCAAGGGGGAAACGAGACTCAAATTATAAACAGTGCATCTATGGCACTCAAAAATCTGCTTGGTCTTGTCTGTGACCCGGTTGCGGGACTTGTGGAGGTGCCATGCATAAAAAGAAATGTTGGCGGTGCTGTAAATGCGGTTTCGTGTTCGCAGATGGCATTGGCAGGAATTGAGAGCAGAGTGCCAGCAGATGAAGTGATAGATGCGATGGCATATGTCGGTGATAAGATGGACGAAACTCTCAGGGAAACAGGAATTGGAGGACTTGCGGGAACGCCTTTCGGAAAGAAAGTTGCGGATGAAATCTTGTAGTTGGAAATTATAAAATTCTTGTTTTTTATTATCTGTAAGTATGAGATAATTATATAAAGAATTTGGAACCAGATGAAACGATTGTTATAGACACGGAATTTCAAAAAGGAAGAAGTGTCGGAAAAGTTTATTATTAAATAGCTGTTCTGCCGATTATATTATTGCATTCTTTCTTTTTGTATGAGAAAATAAAAGCATTAGTTGAGGTCAAAATACTTTTTGACCTTAATATCATTTATATTCTGTTATAAGAAGAATGGAGAATAATATGAAAAACTTTGTATATAGACAAATGAGAGTAATGGGATTTTTTCTTTTAACTATAATTGTCCTGATGCCATGTTCAAAATCAAAGGCAGAACAGCGGAAAATAATAGTTGGTTTTGCAAATTCGTCAGATATGGTTTCGAGTGTTTCAATAAGTTCAGATACCGAATATAAAACAGGTTACGGATTTGATTATCTGCAGGATATAGCATCATATACAGGGTGGAGCTATAAATATGTTTACGGGGAATGGAATGAATTATTTGACCTTTTGGAACAGGGCAGTATTGACTTATTATGTGGTGTATCATACAGTCAGGCAAGAAGCGAGATGGCATTGTTTTCTGACAAACCTATGGGAACGGAAGGGTACTATATTTATGTTAAAAGTACGGACTCAGATATAACATCGGACAATTTTAAAACACTTATGGATAAAAAAATAGGTGTAAACGGTGGAAGCGATAAAGTTGAAATGCTAAAAAACTGGATTATGCTCAATGACCTGAACAGCAAAGTTGTCGCTGCAGACGGATACGATGAGCTTAAATCAGGTCTTTCGTCGGGAAAATATGATGCGATACTTGATACGGAGACATCAGAGAACAATTTGTTTATTCCTGTTATTAAGGTTGACGATTCAGATTATTATTTTGCAATAAGCAAAAAACACAGTTATTTAAAGGATGAACTTGATGAGGCGCAGAGAAAACTTTTTTCTGTTGACCCGTATTACAACCAAAATCTGCAATACAAATACTATAAAAACGTAAGTGTCAGAAAAATTCTTGATGCTGATGAGAGAAAATGGCTCAACAGACATATGTATATAAAGGTTGGCTATCTGAAGGACATGCTTGCATTCTGCGACAAAGACGATAAGACAGGAAAACCTATAGGTGTTGTAAAAACATTGTTTGATGAATCTGTAAATTGTTTTTCGGGCTTCAAATTAAAATATAAATATTATGCATACGATAATCTGGGGCAGATGGTCAATGCCTTAAAATCAGATGAGATTGATTGTATATTTCCATTTTACGGTGATAAGTGGTATGCCGATAAAAATAATTTTTCAGTTACAAAAGCGGTTGTAGACTCGCCTATAGTTGCAGTCTATCGTGGGAACTATAGTGACGTATCGATGAAAAAAATCGCAATAAAAAATCAGTCAAACTATCAGAAAACATATTTAAAAATATATTATCCTGACAGCCGTGTAAAGGTATATGATACACCTGAGGAATGTGTAGAAGCTGTTGAGAACGGTGAGGTGACGGCGACAATTTTTAGTGCATACCGTGTAGATCAGGTGTTTGATACGTCTAAGTATAGTGATTTAAAGACGGTAAACCTGTCAAATACGGTACCTTTAAGTATTGCGACAAACAGAAATAACCCTACACTTCTTTCTATATTGAACAAGGTGGTACTTCTGTCAGATAATTCAAACATAATGAGAACGATGATAAGTTATTCGTCTGCAGAGCAGAAAATTTCATTGTCGCGGTTTGTTAAAAATAATGCAAATTTTATAATAATATGTATGTCGGTTACTTTTATTATCATAATATTTGCAATTTCAGCACAGCTTAACCATGTGAAAAAGAACAAAGAGGAACTGGCACGTGCAAAAGAGGATGCAGAGAAAGCAAATGATGCCAAGTCAAATTTTCTGGCGCGTATGTCACATGATATAAGAACGCCAATGAATGGTATTGTAGGAATGACAAAGATAGCACGTGACAATGTCGATGACAGTGAAAGAGTTGTGTTTGCACTTGACAGAATAGACAGTGCATCAAATCAGTTGAAAAATCTGATAAATGATGTACTCGATATGAGTAAACTGGAGAGTGGAAAAACTATTCTTTCATTTGAACCTTTTAATATCAATACAATACTTGAAAATTTAAAAGATGTATTTGCGGATATGATATCGGAAAAGGGCATTCATTTTGAGATGGAAAAGCATGACATACAGCATGAGAACCTCATCGGAAGTCCCATACATATTCAGAGGGTGATACAGAATATAGAGAGCAATGCGATTAAATACAATAAACCGAACGGTAACTTAAAAATTGTAGTTGAAGAAAAATTTCAGCAGGATACCAGGACTATATTCAGAATTACAATATCAGATACCGGAATAGGAATGAATGAGGAATTTAAAAAAACATATTTTTGAACCGTTTTCAAGAGAAAACGAAAATGCCGGTACACAGTATATGGGGACAGGTCTTGGTATGGCAATCACAAAAGAGCTGCTTGAACTTATGAATGGTTCAATAACTGTTGACAGTACACTCGGAGAGGGAACCGTATTTGTTGTCGAGATTCCTTGCGTGATTGATAAAAATGCAAGTCAAAAGAGAGAGGAAAAAGATGCTGTTATAGATAACTTATCCGGACTTAATATACTCGTAGTAGAGGACAATAAGATAAACGCTGAGATAGCAGAGTACATTCTTAAGAAATCAGGAGCAGAGGTTACACTTGCAAATAATGGAAAAGAAGCAGTAGATGTGTTTGCAGAGACAGATGAGAATTATTATGACATAATTTTGATGGATGTTATGATGCCTGTTATGAACGGATATGAAGCTACAAGAAATATAAGGAAACTTCACAGGAAGGATGCAAAAAAAATCCCGATAATTGCGATGACGGCAAATGCTTTCACAAAGGACAAGCTGGATGCAATAGAGGCAGGGATGAATGAACACATAGCAAAACCTCTCGATATAAACCTGCTTTTGGAGATTATTTCCAAATACAAACACAAAATAAGTCGTTTTAGGTAACTTTTGAAAATTTATATAGGAATTGGAAATTGAATAGATTAAAAAAAATGTCTACAATAGCAAAAAATGGATACATTTGATTTACATAAGGAGGACAATTAAATGGCAAATACAGACGTTGTTGAAAAGCAGCCATTAACTGAGGATTATCTCAAGAAGATGGACGCATACTGGCGTGCAACTAATTACCTTGGAGCAGCACAGCTCTACTTATTAGACAACCCATTATTACGTGAACCATTAACAATGGAGCATGTAAAGAAAAAGATAGTTGGACATTGGGGAACAGTTCCGGGACAGAACTTTATCTATGTTCACTTAAACCGTGTAATTAAAAAATATGATCAGGATATGATTCTTATTTCAGGTCCGGGTCATGGCGGAAACTTCTTCGTAGCAAATACATACTTAGAGGGAACTTACAGTGAAGTATATCCTAACATCAGTGAGGATATGGATGGACTTAAGAAATTATGCAAGCAGTTCTCATTCCCAGGCGGAATTTCAAGTCACGTAGCTCCTGAAACTCCTGGTTCAATCAACGAAGGTGGAGAGCTTGGTTATTCACTTGCTCATTCATTCGGTGCTGTATTTGATAACCCGGATTTAGTTGTTTCATGTATCGTAGGTGATGGTGAGGCAGAGACAGGACCACTTGCTACTTCTTGGCAGTGTAACAAATTCCTTAACCCTAAGACAGATGGTGCAGTTCTTCCTATTTTACATATGAATGGATACAAGATCAGCAACCCAACAGTTCTTTCTCGTATTCCACATGATGAATTAGAACATTTCTTTGATGGATGCGGATGGGAGCCTTACTTTGTTGAAGGCAGTGACCCAATGGATATGCATAAGAAGATGGCTGAAGCTCTTGACAAGGCTATGGATAAGATTAAAGCTATCCAGAAAGATGCAAGAGAAAACGGAAATACAGAGAGACCTAAGTGGCCTATGATTGTTCTCCGTACACCAAAGGGATGGACAGGTCCTAAGGTTGTTGACGGAAATCAGATTGAAGATTCATTCAGAGCACATCAGGTACCTATCATGATGGATAAGCCTGAGCATCTTGATATGTTAAAAGAGTGGCTCCTTAGCTATCATCCTGAAGAACTCTTTGATGAGAACGGAAGACTTATTCCTGAACTCAAAGCACTTGCTCCTACAGGAGATAAGAGAATCGGTTCTAACCCACATGCAAATGGTGGTAAACTTCTTCGTGACCTTCGTCTTCCTGACTTCAGAGATTACGGAATTGACGTTCCTAAGCCGGGTGCAGTTGAGGCACAGGATATGATAGAACTCGGTGGATTTGTAAGAGACATCTTCAAACTCAACGAGGAAGAAAGAAACTTCAGAATTTTCGGACCGGACGAGACAATGTCTAACCGTCTTGGTAAAGTATTCGAAGTTACAAACCGTGACTGGAATGGCGAGAAACTTGATACAGATGAATTCCTTGCACAGGATGGTCGTGTAATGGATTCGATGCTTAGTGAGCATATGTGTGAAGGATGGTTAGAGGGATACCTTCTTACAGGACGTCATGGATTCTTCGCAAGTTATGAAGCATTCATCCGTGTAGTAGATTCTATGTGTGCACAGCACGCAAAATGGTTAAAGGTTTGCAATCAGCTTCCTTGGAGACAGTCAATTGCTTCACTTAACCTTATCCTTTCATCAAATGTATGGCAGCAGGATCACAACGGATTTACACATCAGGATCCGGGATTCCTTGACCATATTGCAAACAAGAAGTCAGACGTTGTACGTCTTTACCTTCCACCAGATACAAACTGCTTACTTTCATGTTTTGACCATTGTATCAGAAGCCGTGACTATGTAAACGTATTAGTTACATCTAAGCACCCAAGACAGCAGTGGCTTACTATGGAGCAGGCTGTTAAGCATTGTACTCAGGGTATCGGTATCTGGGAGTGGGCTTCTAACGACCAGGGACAGGAGCCTGACATCGTTATGGCTTGCTGTGGTGATACACCAACACTTGAGACACTTGCAGCAGTTACAATCCTTAGAAAAGCATTACCTGACATCAAGATTCGTGTTATCAACGTAGTTGATCTTATGAAACTTGAGCCAAGTACAAAACATCCTCATGGATTAACAGATGCAGAGTATGATGCACTCTTCACAAAAGATAAGCCAATCATCTTTGCATTCCACGGATATCATACACTTATTCACGAGCTTACATATCGCAGAACTAACCGTAACATTCATGTATATGGTTATCAGGAGGAGGGAACAATTACAACTCCATTCGATATGCGTGTTCAGAATGAGATTGACCGTTTCAATCTTGTTAAGAATGCTATCTCAGTTCTTCCACAGCTTGGAAACACAGGTGCATACCTTATCCAGCAGATGAATGACAAGCTTGTTGAGCATAAGCAGTACATCCATGAGTATGGAATTGATCTTCCGGAAGTAAGAGATTGGAAATGGGATTTATAGAATAAACCCGGTTTCAAATTTCGAAGATAGATTTTTAACTAAAGATAAAACAAAATAAGAATGCAAAAGATAAAACAGGCAACCATTATGAGGGTTGCCTGTTTGTGTATTTAAATATAAAACTTCTTACATTTCTTCTTAAATTGTGCCGGCGTAAGCTGGTATTTCTCGGTGAAAATCTTATAAAAATAGCCCTTATTATGGTAGCCTATGCTCTCGGCTATCTGCTCGATAGTGTAATCGGTAGTAAGAAGCATTTTTTCCGCATGGCGCAGTCTTAACAGTTGTAAATACTCCGTGTATGTCATACCGGTTTGGGCTTTTAAAAGCCTGTTAAAATAATCTTTTTGAAAATGAAATTCAGAGACAAGCATCTGAATGGAAATATCAGCGATGTTTTCTGTTATGAAATCGGTGATTTCTTCAAACAGTATCATGTTCATTTTCTTTCTTGCCTGTTTTGAAAGAGAAAAATCATATTCGGTTCCGAGTATTTGAAATATCCTAAGTAAAAGTCCCTGACATATAAAAGGAGAAGCAGCGTCAAAGCTGTTTAATTCCTCGATAAGCGATATAAAGGTACTTTCAAGTTTTAACGGGCTTTCACTGTCGGAATTAGGCTTAAAATGAAGGTACTGCTGAATGTTTTTCTGCTCTAACAGGGCAGTATTTAAAAAGGCTGTTATTCGTCCGGCATTGCTTAGATGTTTCATTATCTCATCAAACATCTGAACCGTTATGCCGAGAAAAAGGATAGTAGAAGAGCTGTCAACAAGTATTTCCTGATGCTGGCAGTTTTTGTCGATAAGACATAATTCACCTTTTTGAAAGACGTATTCTTTGCCAAGGATTTTTTGACGGTACTTGCCCTCTATGACATAAAACAGTTCAAGATATTCGTGAGAGTGCATCTGTGTACGCATTCCGGGAATAACATTCTTTTCATACACGAATGGTGTTTCAGATGGAATTATTGTTGAAGATACGGTATGTGGCTTGTGAATATCCCATATCAGAGCAAACAGGTTTTTGCTCATTGCCTGCGGATATGATTTGATTTCTACCTCATAAGGAGAATATTCAGGGCTTATAATATTAAAATTTATAAAGTTATCAGGAATATATTTCTGATTTTTATTATTGTATATAAGTTCGTTTATTAATGTTTTGATTATATTGCTTTGTGTCATTATTAAATAAATTCTCCTTTTGAGGTTTTACTTTTAAGTATGTGTCTGTAAAACGCTATAAGCCGTATAAATGTGGTATTATTTTTAATTTAAAGTTTATATTTTGAGATTTGTGTGTTGAGTGTTCGTGTCTGTGCAGAAAGTTCTTCACTTGCAGCAGCACATTCCTCACTTGTTGCCGAATTAGTCTGCGTTATCTGGGAAATCTGCATAAGGGCACTGTCAATCTGTGATGCAGAAGCAGCCTGTTCATCGGATGTCCTTGCTATAATATTGCCGGATACGGTTATTCTCTCAACTAATTCTGATATGATTTGTAAAGCGTTTCTTGTGTCATCAGCAAGTTTTGAGCCTTTTTGTACTCTCTGGATAGAATTTTCTATCATATCGGCGGTCTGCTTAGAAGCCTCAGCCGAACGTCCGGCAAGATTTCGTACTTCCTCTGCGACAACGACGAAACCTTTGCCGTGTTCGCCTGCACGGGAAGCTTCAACAGATGCGTTTAATGCAAGTATGTTTGTGTTAAATGCAATATCGTCAATTACTTTTATGATTTTTTGAATATCCTCAGAACCTGATTTAATTTCTTTCATGGCAGTCATCATTTCCTGCATTTTTTCATTTGCGGAACGGATAGCCGAATCAGCATCAATTATAAGTTTCTGGACATCGTTTACTTCAGCGGCATTATTTTTTGATTTGTCTGCAATCTTAGATACAGAAGCGGTTATCTGTTCAATGGCACTTGCCTGTGCTGTCGCACCGTCAGCGAGATTTTTGCTGGCATCTGCAATCTGGTAACTGCCCTGTGCAATCTGTTCTGCGGCAAGACTCATGTTCGCAAAAGCATTATGATTTTGGGTTACAAGAGTGTTGAGTGCATTGCCGACTACATCATCATCTGATTTTGGGGTGACGGTTATTGAAAAGTCACCGTTTGACAGTTTTTGGATTGAATCAGCCTGTCCCCTGAATGTTTCTAAAAGCTCACGGAAACTGTTTTGCAATGCGTTTATTTCACGGTGTCTTGAATTTTGTTGTATTTCATCGGATATTTTACCATGTGATATGTCTTTTCCAATATCGGCAAGTTTACGGATAGGATTGCATAGGTATGTACTGAAAATATTGCCGGATATGATAATTGCAATTATTATTATAAAAAATATAATAAATATGCTTCGCTGGAGTTTTGCAGAGTATGAATTAAGTTGTGATTTTGTTGAACGCATTTCTTTTTGCATATCATCAACATAATTTCCGGTGGAAACTATCCAGCCCCAGGGTTCAAAGAGTTCAGAATAAGCAAGTTTCGGTGCGACAGTCTTTCCGTCTGACTTTGTGTAGTAAAATTCATTGAATCCGTCAGCGTTTTTGTCTGTAGTAACTGAGTCTAATATTTTCTGTATTATTTTGACACCGTTCTTGTCTGTCTCATTTTTTCTGTTATCGCCTTCCTGCTCTGTGAGTATTGGATGCATAATGAGCGTATAGTTTGTATCGTCAATCCAAAAATATCCGCTGCCGTCCTCGCGGTAACGCATGTTTCGTATTGTTTCTTTTGCCATATTTTTGGCGGCAGCTTCGGTAATGGTACCGGATTTGTAACGGTCATATGCGGACTGCATTACGGTGATGGCTGTTTCAACTTCCGATTTGATTTCGGTTTTGTAGCCGTCATTCATGGCTGTGTTGTACTTTTCAGAAGCCTGTTTTGTGGATTTTTTGAGATTCGATACCGCTAAACTTCCAAGTATTGCGGATGTGATTAGAACGCTCGTAAGCAGATAGACGATTACGGACGTTTTGATACTTATCTTTTTCATTTGAGAGTCCTCCTGCTTTATATATCTATTTAATCTTTTTGGCTATGGTGCTTAGATTAGACATAAAGATATATAGACATAGTTTCTTCTTTTTTATCTATATTCTATTTAATGTTAACTGTTTTTTGCTGAATAAGCAAGAGCGTACCAAACAAATTGGTGAAAGATGACTATATTTGGCAGAAAAGCAAAAATATGTATGCAATAAATATGAAAATATGGTACAATGTCATAAATATAAACAGTATACATTATTGTATTTGTGGAGAATGGATATATGCAGACGGATAACAGATTAATTCAAAAAGAAACGGTATTTTATTGTGATAAGGACTTTAAATTAAGTGATGAGAATTATAATGCCGTAAAAGAAGCGGTTAATTTTTATAATTTGGTAGGCTTTTTATCTGGCTACTATGATGAAAAGCTTTCAATAGCATGCGTGAGTAGTTATTTTTTACAAAGCTTAGGATACGAATATGATGAGTTTATGGAGATATCATCAGGTTCGCTTAAAAATATATTTTATGGTGAAAATCAAAGTTTTCTTGATGTAGAACGTTTTAAAAAAATTCATGGAATAGGTGAGGGGCGGATGATAAACAAGGCGGACGCTCCTGTTTATGTAAGAATGTATAAGGCTGATTCTGTAGATGAATATGGAAATAGGCTATGGGTTTTGTCTGTCCAGACTGACTGGGTACAACAGAACCTGAAGCTTATAAATAATGTCCTCAAATCTGGAATGTGGTATTTTGATTTTGATATGAAGGGCAATATTACCGATGTGTTCTGGAGTCATGAATTCAGGAGAATGTTTTAATCTTCCTGAGCTTATTGATAATCTCATTGCAATGACAAAAAATGACATAGAAATACATAATCACAATTTTGAAGTGCGTGTAGGGAAAATATATCACGAAAATGTATCCGGCGACAGTCTGCGTATACAGCAGATAATCATAAATGTCATGAGCAATGCTGTTAAATATACTCCCAATGGGGGAAATATTATTTTTTCAATCGAGGAACGTCATGATAAGTCAAAAAATATTTGGTGTTACGAGTTTACCATTGAAGACAATGGAATAGGCATGACGAAGGAATTTCAGAAAATTATTTTTGAATCATTTACAAGAGCTGACGATAAGCGCACATCAAAGATACAGGGAACAGGTCTTGGCATGACTATAGTAAGAAATATCGTCAATATGATGAATGGAAATATAAAGACTGAGAGTGAACCCGGAAAGGGAAGCCGTTTTACAATAACAATTTTTTTGAAGCTTGATGAGGGGAAAGATGTTCTGATAGTGGGGCACGGTGCTATGAATTCAAGTATCGTATGCCGCATAAAAAATATTGGACTTGACCGATTCTGGAGTGCCGGAATAGAAAATTGTAAACTTATGAAACTGATGTAAAGGTTATTCAACCATACACTAGGTTGTTACAATATTTTAAAAAAGCTGCAACAAAACAAAAAAAGTTATGTGTATGAGAGGGCAGTGACAAAGGATTTATGATTGACCGGGTTCAAAATGATTGATGCATTTTAGCTTTAAGCCAGGGATATTAGATATGAAAAAGAAAAAGTAATTGACCGTAGATAAATATCTTAGTAAAATATTAGGGACAATTATCAAAAAAAACAGGAGGATAATATTAGCAATGAAAGAGACAAATGAAAAAAAGTCAGCCGGATATTCAAGTCCTTATGAATTTGAGGGAAGAATTCCACTCTCACAGGCAATCCCACTCGGACTTCAGCATGTAATGGCGATGTTTATTGGAAACCTTACACCACTCATTATCGTTATGGGTGTCTGTGGACTTACGGCAGATGCAGGTTTTTCTGAACTTAGAACGGCACTTTTACAGAATGCCATGATAATAGCCGGAATAGTAACACTTGTGCAGATGTTTTCGATAGGACCTGTCGGAGGAAAAGTGCCTATCGTCATGGGAACATCTTCGGGATTTTTAGGTGTGTTAAATAATACCGTGGCAGCTTGCGGTGGAGGTATTATTGCATACGGGGCAATTATGGGAGCCTGTCTTATAGGAGGTATTTTCGAGGGGATATTAGGAGTATTTTTAAAACCACTCAGAAAGTTCTTTCCACCTATTGTTACCGGCTCTGTCGTAATAGCGATAGGACTTTCACTTCTAGGTGTCGGAATAAATTATTTCTGCGGAGGAAACGGTAAGGCTGATTACGGCTCACTTCCAAATCTTTTCCTGGGATTTGTTGTTTTGATAGTTATCGTACTCTTAAAACATTTTGCACCACAAAATAGTATCTTTTCTTCTTCGGCAATCCTTTTTGGAATACTTGCAGGATATATAGTTGCGGTCATAATGACATTTGTACTTCCAAATACAGGTGTTGATGCTGACGGGGCTAAATATACATATTCATGGGTAGTAAATTTCTCGCAGGTAAAAGATGCAGCATGGATAGCAATTCCTAGTTTTATGGGATTTGGTGCACTTTCAGATGTTAAGATGTCATTTCAGGCAAGTGCAATTATTCCGATAGGCATCATGTTTATAGTTACTGCGATAGAGACAGTTGGAGATATATCTGCCTGTATCGAGGGAGGAATGGACAGAGAAGCAACAGATACCGAACTTTCGGGCGGTGTTATATGTGACGGTCTTGGCTCAGCATTTGCAGCATTTTTCGGTGTACTTCCCAATACATCATTTTCACAGAATGTCGGACTTGTTTCAATGACTAAAGTTGTAAATCGTTTTGCAATATCTATGGGAGCAATATTCCTTATACTCTGCGGCTTTTGCCCTAAGATAGGAGCTATCATGTCAATAATGCCACAGTCTGTTTTAGGCGGTGCGGCAGTTATGATGTTTGCATCAATCCTTATTTCAGGTATCCAGCTTATCACAAAAGAGCCTATAGGCAGCCGTGAGATAACAATTATCTCAGTGGCGATAGGACTTGGTTATGGTCTTGGAGCAACTACAGGTGCGACAGCACATCTTCCATATTATATACAGCTGATATTTGGTGGTTCAGGAATAGTACCATGTTCGCTTGCAGCGATAATATTAAACATCTTATTGCCAAAGGAATCAAAGTCCGTGCGTAAGATGTGGGATATAGATGAGGAAGACTAAAAAATACTGCTGATACATTTCATGTCACGATTTGCTTCTGAGCAAAATAAGTTTCCTGACTAAAAGCAAATAAGATGAAGTTTTAGAAGAAGTGTAAAAGAAACAAATTGCTCAGAAAAGAGGATTAAAGTGAAAAAAATAATATCAGTGATAGGAGCAGGCGGTAAGACAAGCCTGCTCCATAAAATGTCAGATTATTATCTTGGAAAAAAAGAGACAGTACTTCTGACAACTACAACACATATGATGCTTGAAAGAGATACCGATATTTCATGTGATATTTTTAGCATCATTGAGAGAATAAAAAACGATAAATACTGCATGGCAGGAAAAATATGTGATGGCAGCAATAAAAAAATTCAAGCACTTCCGCTTGAAATACTTAAGTGGATAATGCCGTATGCAGACAATATTCTGATAGAAGCCGATGGAGCAAAGCATTATTCACTTAAATATCCGCTAGAAAGTGAACCTGTTATTTTTGAGTTTACTACGGATGTTTATCTTGTTTTAGGGTTGTGGGATATAGGAAAATATTGCAAAGATGTTATTTTCAGATTTGAGGATATGAGTTTTGAATTAGGGACAAAAGCTGATGAAAAGGTTACTTTTGAACATATAAAACAAATTCAGAAAGTATATGAAAAAAGGCTTAGAAAATTGGGATTTAAAGGAAAACTACATTATATTTATTCAAAAAAGACAGATGATGGAATTATATTTTTAAAGGAATAGATTATGATTAAAGATATACTTATAATATGCCGTGGTGCAGGTGACCTTGCGACAGGCATTATTCACAGACTTCACAGGGCAGGGTTTAAAGTGCTGGCACTTGAAACTAAAAAGCCAGCAGCAATACGAAGGCAGGTTTCATTCTGCGAGGCAGTCTACGACAAAGAGATAACCATAGAGGGAGTTAAGGCTAGACTTATAACATCATTAGATGAGATGGATGAGGTTATTAAACATGGAGTTGTGCCAGTTATCGTTGACCCTAAAGGAGAGTCGATTGCAAAATTAAGACCTGACATCGTAGTAGATGCGATAATCGCAAAGAAAAATCTTGGAACTTTTATGGACATGGCACCGCTTGTTATAGGAGTTGGTCCGGGATTTACGGCTGGTGAAGATGTTGACATAGTTGTGGAAACTATGAGAGGTCACAATCTCGCAAGGATAATAGATAAAGGGCAGGCTCTTGTAAATACCGGAATTCCCGGAAATATAGGCGGTTATACAAGTGAGCGTGTCATTCATGCGGAGGCTTATGGTTTTATAAAAAATATCTGCCACATAGGTGATGTTGTAAAAAAAGGTGATGAGATAGCAAGAATATACGAGAAATATGATAATAATACTTCCGAGTCAGGATTTCAAGGAGAGTATGTACCTGTAAATGCAACAATATCAGGAATTATCAGAGGACTTATCAGAGACGGCTTTGAGGTGACTGAGGGATTTAAGATAGCAGATATAGATCCGAGAGAGGGTGAGTTAAAAAACTGCTTTACAATATCGGACAAATCGAGAAGTATAGGCGGCAGTGTGCTTGAAGCGGTATGCAGCTATGTGTCGGGTATAAATTAGCAAATGGAGTTATTTATGCAAACAGCTCTGTCTGTAACTGATTTTTCAAATGAGTGATAATAATAACGAGGGTAAAAATGGATAAGAAAGAACTTACACATTTTAATGAAGCAGGCGAAGCACATATGGTAGATGTTCACGAAAAAGATGATACATACCGTGTAGCAAAAGCCTGTGGTGAGATAAGAATGAATGAGGATGCATTTAATGCCGTGGCAAACGGAACTGCCAAAAAAGGGGATGTGCTTGGAATAGCACGCATTGCAGGGATAATGGGGGCAAAAAATAACTCAATGCTTATTCCTCTCTGCCATCCTATTGCCATGACGAAATGCGATGTGGATTTTGGACTTGACGAGGATAATATGACAATAACGGCAGTATGTACAACCGCCTGCGTTGGAAAAACGGGTGTTGAGATGGAGGCTCTTACAGGTGTGAGCATGGCACTTTTGACTATATATGATATGTGCAAGGCGGTCTGTCGTTCAATGGAGATAAAAAATATTCATCTGCTCGAAAAAGTAGGCGGAAAAAGTGGTCATTATGTTGCTGGCCGCAATACAGATGTGAACTGATAACAACGATTAGTATTAGACGAGGTGAGATAATCTTATGTTGTATAGCGTAGGTATAATTACATTAAGTGATAAAGGCTCAGAGGGGCTTAGGGAGGATATGAGCGGACCCAAAATAAAAGAACTTCTCCCAAAAGATAAGTACGAGGTTGTATCATATAAACTACTGCCTGATGATGAACAGATGCTTAAGAGTGAGCTTATAAGACTTTGCGATGAAGTAAAATGCAATCTTGTACTAACAACAGGCGGGACTGGTTTTTCAAAAAGAGATATAACACCTGAGGTGACGCTTAGTGTGGCAGAAAAAAATGCACCGGGGATAGCAGAAAGACTTCGTGCCTATAGTATGCAGTTTACAAAAAGAGCAATTCTTTCAAGAGGAGCATCAGTTATAAGAAACAGGACACTTATAATAAATCTTCCGGGAAGTGTTAAAGCAGTATCAGAGAGTATGGAGTTTCTGATTGGAAATATAGAGCATGGGCTTGATATTCTGCTCGGATATGACAGTGAGTGCGGAGGGAAACTTAAATGAAACTTGTAAAAACAACTGAAGCGGTCGGACAGGTGTTGTGCCATGACATAACACAGATAATTCCCGGTGTGAAAAAGGATGCCGTATTCCGCAAGGGACATATTATAACAGAAAAAGATATACCAGTGCTTTTAAGCGTTGGTAAAGATATGATATATATATGGGAAAATGATGAGACAATACTTCATGAGAACGATGCGGCAGAGATACTTTATCGCATGACGGCAGGAGAAAATATGCATCCGTCCGAGGTAAAAGAGGGAAAAATAGAAGTAATCGCAGATAGTGACGGACTCCTTAAGGTTGACAGAGAAAGATTAAACAAAGTCAATTCTTTTGGGGAGCTTATGATAGCGGCAAGGCATGGAAATACCGTTGTAAAAAAAGGGGATAAACTTGCGGGAACAAGGATAATACCTCTTGTTATAAAAAAAGAGAAAATTAAAAAGGCTTCTGAGATATGTTCGGATGCTCCAATATTAAAGATACTTCCGTTTACGATGAAAAAAGCGGCTGTTATTACGACAGGCAATGAGGTATTTTATGGCAGGATAAAAGACGGATTTACACCTGTTATCGAAAAAAAAATAAATGAATTTGGTGTGGAAATGGTATTCCATGAGACTTTTAATGATGATGATAAAAAGATAACTAAGGGATGCCTTGATGCCGTCAATGCAGGCGTTGACATAATATTTTGTACTGGGGGTATGAGTGTTGACCCCGACGATAAAACGCCTCTTGCCATAAAAAATACTGGATCGGATATAATATCATATGGTTCACCTGTTTTGCCGGGTGCAATGTTTTTATTGTCTTATTATAAAAAAAATGACAGGATAATACCGATATGCGGACTTCCGGGGTGTGCCATGTATAATAAAAGGACTATCTTTGATCTGGTTCTGCCGAGACTTCTTGCAAATGATATGATAACACCGGATGAACTCTCATCATTAGGTGAAGGTGGATTTTGCTTAAATTGTGATGTATGCACATTTCCAAATTGCGGCTTTGGAAAAGGGTGGTAATGTGCTTTATACAAACTTGATATTTAAATCGTACAGGGGTGGTGAAAAGTATGACGGACGGCTATGGAAGAAAGATTGATTATATGAGGATTTCGCTGACTGATAATTGCAATCTCAGATGCAGTTATTGTATGCCTGAGGGAAAGATTTCCGATATACATTATCTCACTGCGGAAACCGTATTAAAGTGTGTTGAGAGTGCTGTTTGTCTTGGAATAACAAATTTCAGGCTGACAGGGGGGGAGCCACTTATCTATCCGGATATTGAAAAACTTATTGCAAAAATGAGAAACATGAGCGGAGTAAATTTTATCGGAATTACCACAAACGGAGTTTTTCTAAGTGAAAAGGCTGATGTATTAAAAACAGCAGGGACAGACAGCATAAATGTGAGTCTTGATACCATAGATTCTGATGAGTTTAGGAAAATCACGGGGCACAGCTGCCTTAGGAATGTTATTGATGGGATAGATGCCGCTTTAGATAGCAGAATTAAGCTTAAAATAAATACTGTTCTAAGAAGTGAAGTTGATGTGCTGAAGATGATAGAGTTTGCAAATGACAAAAATATTGATATAAGATTTATCGAGCTGATGCCTGTAGGAATAGGAGAGAAAAATGATATTATTCCGAGAAAGGCTGTTATTGAAAAACTTGAAAAGAAATACGGAAAAGTGTGTGGCGTATCAAAAATGCATGATGAAAATGGACCAGCAGAGTATTACGCTTTCCGAAAATTAGGTGTGCGGGTAGGTCTTATTCAGGCGGTTCACGGTAAATTTTGTGACAGATGCAACCGCATAAGAATAACATCAGATGCAGGTTTAAAACCATGCCTCGCTGATAGCAGAATTATAGATTTGAAAGAAGCACTTGATATTGGAAAAGATGAACTTACAAAAATTATGAGAAAGGCAATATATGAAAAGCCAAAATCCCATCATTTTGAAGATATTTTATGTGAAAAAGAAACTAAAACCATGAATATGATAGGAGGTTAAAAAGTTTGGGAAAACTTATTGCAATAAACATAAGCAGGGAGCGTGGAACTGAAAAAAAGCAGATTCCACAGGTCAGACTTATCAAAAATTATGGGCTTGATGGAGATGCACACGCTGGAAGATGGCACAGGCAGGTGAGTCTTTTGTCATATGAAAAAATAGAGGAGTTCAGAAAAAAAGGTGCCAAAGTAGAAAACGGTGCATTTGGAGAAAATCTGATAATCTCAGGATTTGATTTTAGAAGTCTGCCGCTTGGAACACGCTTTAAAATAGGTGATGCCGTTCTTGAAATGACGCAGATAGGTAAGGAGTGTCATTCACATTGCAAGATATATGAGCGTATGGGTGAATGTATTATGCCTAAAGAGGGTGTGTTTGCAGTTGTCATAAATGGAGGTATGATAAATGAGGGTGATGAAGTAAAAATGCTTGAAGCTGATATGTATTTAAGTATAAGAGACAGGGATCGAGCTGAAAAGTCATTTATTGCTACAGTTGTATCAGGTGAGGCAACAGGACAGAAAGCCTACATTACAGACGGCAGAATAAGGGTAAGCTACGGTGACTATTTTGCCGGTGATATAGTAAAAAAATTGTGTAAGACTTTCTGCGGTATTGATGATAATGGAAGTAACGATGGCAGCAGTCTGATTAAGATAGGGGACAATACACTATTTATTCAAAACATCACCGGTAGACCTAATCTTGTAATATGCGGTGGAGGTCATGTGGCAGAGGCACTTGTAAAGATGGCTGTTCTTGTGGATTTCGACATTACCGTGATAGAGGACAGACCCATATTTGCTCAGAAAATACGCAGTCTTGGTGTAGGAAGTGTTATATGTGATGACTATGTAAATGCACTGAAAACTATTGACAAAAACCGTGACAACTATTTTGTGTGCATGACCAGAGGACACAGATTTGACGAGCAGTGCATTTTCGAGATTTTTAAGATACCATATGCATATGTAGGGATGATGGGTTCAAAAAGGAGGTCGGCAATGGTAAGAAAAGACCTTAAAGAACATGGTATTGAGATTGAAAAAATAAATGAACTTCATTCACCAATAGGTCTTTCAATATGTGCGGCTACACCACAGGAGATAGCGTTGTCAGTTATGAGTGAGATAGTATATTGTAAAAATAAACATTGCAATAACGGCTCCGTTGACGATAATATTATTGATGAACTTGTAAAACAGTCTGATGAGCAGAGGATTTTATGTACCATTATAAGAAAAAGCGGCAGTGCTCCAAGAAATGTCGGAACGCAGATGATAGTAACTTCGGACAACCGAATTATAGGAACTATCGGAGGAGGATGTGCGGAGGCTGAAATTATCACGAGATGCAGGGACATTTTTAACGGCTTTGCAATGCCAATGCAGGAAACAGCATCAAAAAATGATGAGAATAAAAATAGGGCTGTTTGTCAGAAAGACAATTTTGAAAATAAACATTTTATAGGCAGACCTGAGATAATGGAAGTAAGTATGAATACTGATGATGCCGAAAAAGAGGGTATGGTGTGTGGCGGAAATATAAGTGTTATGCTAGAGAGAATGTAGATTGCTCAAAAGAGAAAATGAGTGTATGGAATAGAAAAGAGGTTTTTATGTTTAATGTAAAGAAGATAATTAAAAAAATAAGCGTATGCTGTGTTATGGCGGCACTTATTACAGGGATGCTCTCAGGCTGCGGAAAGAAAAACGAGAACAGCAAAAAAACAGATATAACCATATTTGCTGCAAAAAGTCTTAATAATGTTATGGATGAACTTTGTAAAGAATACAACAAAGAGCACCCTGATATAAATTTCCACACAAATTATGACAGTTCAGGAACACTTATGACACAGATAAAAGAGGGAGCAAAGTGCAATGTATTCTTTTCGGCAGGTGTAGAGCAGATGGACGAGCTTGAAAAGGGATATGATTGCGGCAGTGTAAATAAGGATAACCGCAAAGACCTTTTAAACAATCAGGTGTGCCTTGTAACATGGAAAGGAAGTAATACAAAAGTTAAGAGTTTTAAAGATATGTCAAAAGCAAAAAACATGGCACTTGCAGAGGAAACTGTTCCTGTAGGACAGTACACAAGAAAGGCTTTGATAAATGCAGGTCTGGTGTCAGGCGATAAGGAAAAGGCTAATGACTTAAAAGATACAGATATATCAAAGGCACTCGGAGGTCTTGAGATAAACAGTTGTGCAAATGTAGGTGCTGTTGCGGCAGCAGTTGCAGAGGCTGCAGACGAGATTGGAACTGTTTATTATTCAGATACCTTTGGATATGAAGACAATTTAGAGATAATCGAAAAACTTCCAAACAGCCTTACAGGTGATGTTATCTACCCTGTTGCACCACTTAAAGGTGATGATATATCTGATGTTGAATTTAATGCTTCAAACGAATTTATAAAGTTTATGAGTGAAGAAAAGGCTGTAAAATTATTTGAAAAATACCATTTTTCTATGTCTTAGAAAAGAGGTTTATTATGGATTACTCCCAGATTGATTTTAGTCCGCTTTGGATAAGTCTTAAAACTGGTATTGTAGCTTCACTGGTATCTTTTGTGCTTGGCATACTGGCAGCTTGGTTTGTCGTGAGCAGGCGTGGAAGAACAAGAGGTATATGGGATGGTATTCTTACAATGCCTCTTGTACTGCCGCCAACAGTTGCGGGATATATATTGCTCCGTATATTTAGTACCAGACACAGCTTTGGAAATTTTGTTGATAAGGGACTTTCAATTCATGTCATACATACATGGCTTGGCTGTATCATTGCGGCTACGGTTATTGCATTTCCTCTTATGTACCGAAATGCCAGGGCGGCATTTGAACAGGTAGACGAAAATGTGATATATGCGGCACAGACACTTGGTCTTAGTGAGTGGACAATTTTCTTTAAAATCCGTATGCCTATGGCAAAGCCCGGAATTTTATCGGGTATTACACTTACATTTACAAGGGCACTCGGAGAGTACGGTGCAACATCAATGCTTGCCGGAAACATTGCAGGAAAAACCTCAACAATATCTCAGCAGATAGCTATGGTGATTCAGAGCGGTGATTTTAAAACGGCAGGTTTCTGGTGTATTGTGATAACGGCAATATCGTTTATCTGTCTTGTTATTATAAATTTTATTACGGGTGACAGATAAAAAATCTGCAAGAATGAGGATTGATATGGCTTTAATAGTAAAGATAAGAAAAAGGCTTGATAATTTTGAATTAAATACGGATATACAGACAGATGACGATATACTGGCACTAAGTGGTGCATCCGGTGCGGGAAAGACTATGATATTAAAATGTATTGCAGGGATAGCAACACCTGACAGCGGTTATATATCACTGAACGGTCGTGTCCTTTTTGACTCGGAAAAAAAGATAAATTTAAAAGCTTCACTTAGAAAAACAGGTTATCTCTTTCAAGATTATGCTTTATTTCCTACAATGACGGCAAGAGAAAATATAAATATTGTTATGAAAAAGAAAAACCATGAACTTGTAGATAAGTGGATTAGTGCATATGGGCTTGAAAAAGTGGCTGACAATTATCCCCAAAAATTGTCAGGAGGACAGAAACAGCGTGTTGCAATGATTCGTATGCTTGCATCAGACCCGGAGTGTATATTGCTTGACGAACCATTTTCAGCACTAGATGAACATATCAAGAGAAAAATGGAAATGGAACTTATGGAGATGCTTGAAAATTTTCATAAGCCGATAATTTTTGTTTCGCATAACCGGGAAGAAATCTACAGATTTGCAGATAAAGTATGTTCCGTAGAAGATGGAATTGTAAGCAGGACATATGATAAAAAATATTTTTATTATAAACCTGAGACAAAAACACAGGCAAAACTTGCAGGGTGTCTGAATTTTTCAAACATAAGCTGGATAGATGAAAGTCATGTGAAAGCACTTGACTGGGGGGTTACGCTTAAAGTTAAGGCAACAAAAGAAAGCGACTGGGAAAAATATCACAGTATCTGCATTTTTCAAAATGATATAAATGTTGAAAAACATTCCTTTACGCATCAGAAAAAATATATTAAAAACGAAAATATAAATCCTGAAACAATAGGAATGTATGGAGATACGCTAAATACCTTGAAGATAAAAAATATCTCGCTGTCAGAAGAGCTTTATAATACCTGCTGCCTTTGTGAGCTTGAAAACGGTGAGGTTATAACAATGATAAAGCCAAAAGAAAATCAATTGTTTTCGGATGACTTACAGGATAAATATATTGACTTACTAAATAATGTTAAAAAAATTACGGTATCAGAAGAATACATACATCTTCTTAAATAACTTGAAGATGATTTCTGTTGCTGATATCATGCCAGGAGGAATATATTAGTGATATATCTTGATAATGCGGCGACTACACTTTACAAACCGCAATGTGTATATGATGCTGTTATGCACGCAATGAAAAATTATGGAAATTCAGGCAGGGGGTACACCGCGACATCACTTGAAGCATCAAGGTGTATATTTGAAGCAAGAAAGTGCCTTACTGAATTTTTTGGTGGTGACAATACCTCAGGTCTTATATTTACATCAAATGCGACCGAGGCATTAAATACTGTTATTCATGGACTTTTTAATGAGGGCGACACGGTTATTACCACGAACCTTGAACATAACTCAGTGTTAAGACCTCTTTATTATGCCGGTGAAAGAGGAGTTAAGACAGATATTGTATCGTGCAGTGGCAATGGGATTATTGATGCCTCTGATATAGAAGATATGATAACAAAAGATACAAAAGCAATCATCTGTACTCACGCATCCAACCTTACGGGGAATGTTGTCGATATAAAAAAGATTGGAGAGATTGTAAAAAAGCATAATCTTCTTTTTATAGTGGACGCATCACAGACCGCAGGTGTACTACCTATAAATGTTAGGGATATGAATATAGACATACTCTGTTTTACAGGACATAAAAGTCTTATGGGACCGCAGGGGACAGGTGGGTTTTATATAAGAAATGGTATAGATATAAGACCTTTAAAAAGCGGTGGGACAGGCATAAAAAGTTTTTTAAGACAACAGCCTGAGGAACTTCCTGAATTGCTTGAAGCAGGGACATTAAATAGCCACGGGATAGCAGGACTTCTTGCCGCTGTAAAGGAGATAAACACTGTTGGAATTGACAAAATATACAATAAAGAAAACAGACTTATGCAGATATTTTATTCGGATATAAGCAGAGTAAAAGGCGTAAAAGTTTATGGTGATTTCAGACAGGATAAAGCTCGCTGTCCGATAGTTTCGTTAAATATAGGAACGGCAGATTCTTCAGAGATAAGTATGCTCCTTGAAGATGAATTTGGAATAGTCACCAGAGCAGGAATTCATTGTGCTCCGCTTATGCACGAATATTTTGGCACAAAAACACAGGGCATGGTAAGATTTAGTTTTTCATATTATAATACAGAAGAAGAAGTGATGGCTGCGGCAGATGCAGTAAAAGAAATTGCTAGAAAGGTGGTGGAAATATAATTTATCATGGAAGATATAGTTTTTTGTAAAGGCGGCGGATGTACCGCAAAACTTGGAGCAGATGTACTGAAACATATACTTTCAAAAATACCGAAAGGTGAGAAAGATATTTCACTTCTTGTCGGTTATGACAGCAGTGACGATGCGGCAGTATATAGAATATCAGACGATATGGCAATTGTTCAGACACTTGATTTTTTTCCACCGATGGTCGATGACCCGTATATTTTCGGACAGATAGCGGCGGCAAATGCATTAAGTGATGTATATGCGATGGGCGGTGAGGTAAAGACTGCACTAAATATAGTCTGTTTTCCTGAAAAGATGGACTTAAACATTCTTGGAAAGATAATGCAGGGCGGTGCAAAAAAGGTGAATGAAGCAGGTGCCACACTTGCAGGTGGTCATTCCATAGCCGATGACAGTGTAAAATACGGTTTGTCTGTTATGGGACTTGTAAATCCTGACAAAATATATGAAAATAATAAGGCAGAACCGACTGACATACTTATACTTACAAAAAAACTCGGTGTAGGGCTTGTGTGCAATGCACAGCGTGTCGGACAGGCTTTTAAAGGTTCGCTTGATGAAGCAATAGAGTCGATGACTACACTCAATAAAAAAGCGTCTGAGATAAGCAGAAATTATGAAATCCATGCCTGTACTGATGTGACAGGATTTGGATTTTTAGGTCATTTAAACGAGATGATAAATAAAAATGTATCGGCGGAGATTGACTCAATATCCATACCTGTTATAAAAGGTGCACTTCATTATGCCGAAGAATTTCTGTTCACAGCAGCGGCACAGCGAAACAGAAATCATGTCGCAGATAATGTGGATTTTTCAGAAAACATAACATTTGCGATGGAAGAACTGTTATTTGATCCGCAGACATCGGGAGGTCTTTTGTTTGCCGTAAAGAAAGAAGATGCACTGCCTTTTTTAAAGGAATTAAAAAATGAGGGATTTCCGGCGGCGATAGTTGGTCATTTTACGCAAAAAAAAGAAAAAAATATTTATATAAAGTAACAGGAGATAGCGAAACTAATTATATGTTGTATTAATTGTGTGAATATAACAAATGCTATAGTTCTAAAGTGAAGGAGAAAAAAGAGATTATGATAACAATAAATGCAATGGGTGATACCTGCCCGATACCTGTAGTTAAGACAAAAAAGGCGCTTGAGAAACTTGAAAAACCGGATATGGTTGAGACTCTTGTCGATAATGAGATTGCTGTTGAAAATCTTAAAAAGATGGCTTCACAGATGGGGTTTGCAGTTTCAGACAGCAAGATAAGTGACTCCGGGTACAGTGTGAAGATAACTGTAGATGATATTGATAAAATAAATGACAATAAAATGTCGGCAACAAATGATAAAAAAATATCCGTTGCTAAAGCAAATTCCATAAAGACAGGTGCGGATGAGATGCTTTCCTGCAATATCAAAAACAGTGGTGAAAAAGTTGTAGTCATCAAGTCTGAATTTATGGGTGAGGGTGATAGCGAACTTGGAAAGGTGCTTATCAAAGGTTTTATATATGCACTCTCGCAGCAGGACGAATTGCCTCAGACAATGCTTTTTTATAACGGCGGTGCAAAGATTACAAGTGAAGGCTCTGAGTCTATAGAAGATTTAAAGGCTTTAGAGGAAAAAGGTGTAAAGATATTTACCTGTGGTACCTGTCTCAATTATTACGGACTTACCGAAAAGCTCTGTGTCGGCGAAGCCACAAATATGTATGAAATTACTAAAAAAATGACGGAAGCATCACTTATAGTCTGCCCATAACATTATGTGCAAAAATTGTAAGAGAGAAAGACATACACAGCTTGTGATTTCATTCAAAAATACAACTGCTGCGATGGAAATGGAGAGCAGGGCAAAGAGTGAAAATATTTACGGCAGGATAATACCGCTGCCGTCAAAAATATTGGCAGGATGTGGTCTTGCCTGGAAGACAGAGCCTGATATGAGAAATGAGACAATAAACTTCATGCAGAAAGAAAAAATTCAGTGGGATGCAGTATATGAACTGGATTTGTTTTAATACTAAAATCATAAGAGAAAGGAAAGAGATATGTTCTATTATAATCAGTATATAAGGGCAAAAAGCCTCAAAGAAGCATATGAACTCTACCAGAAAAGACAAAATTTCATTGTCGGCGGAATGCTCTGGACAAAGATGAAAAATACAACTCTTGGAACAGCGATAGACCTCTGTGAACTGGGGCTTGACAGCATAGAAGAAAATGAAAACGAGTTTCGTATAGGTGCATATGTATCATTAAGGGACATAGAGACAAATGAATCATTAAATAAATATACGGATAATGCCTTTGCCAATTCCGTAAAAGATATAGTCGGTGTCCAGTTTAGAAATGTTGCAACGGTCGGCGGAAGTATATGGGGACGATATGGCTTTTCAGATGTTATGACGATATTTAGGGCACTTGGTGCTAAAGTGGAGCTTTTCCATGAGGGTATCATGGAACTTGACGACTTTGTAAAGCTGCCACGCACGGTGAGAGATATACTTGTGTCAGTAATTGTGCCAAAGGAAACTGAAAAGGTAGTTTATCTAAGCCAGAGAAACCAGTCAACAGATTTTCCAGTGCTTACTTGTGCCGTTTCAAAAGGAAAAAGAGGTGCTATGGCTGTTATCGGGGCAACTCCATATATGGCTGAGCCTGTATATGACAGTGAAAATATATTATCTGTACCTACAGATGAAAATATTGAAAGATTTGCAGATTATGTGGCACAAAATATCCGTTTTGGCAGCAATATGCGTGCTGGTGCCGAGTATAGAAAGATAATATGCAATGTTCTTGTAAAAAGAGCATTAAAGACGATAGTATCAGAAAACGAAAAGGAGGAAATCTGCTGATGGAAGTAAAGATTACATTAAATGGAAAAATGATAAAAGATACCGTAGACGCAGATATGCTTCTTATAGATTTTTGCAGGAAACATAAATGTTATTCGGTAAAGAGAGGATGTGAAACAGGAAACTGTGGTCTTTGCACGGTGCTTATGGATGGAAAGCCGATGCTTTCGTGTAGTATTCCTGTTGGCAGGGCAGACGGAAGATGCGTTGATACACTTGAGGGATTAGAGGAAGAAGCTAAAAAATTCACTGATTATTTTGCGATGCAGGGTGCTGACCAGTGTGGTTTTTGCAATCCGGGATATATAGTTAATATAGTGGCACTTCTCCGTGAAAATCCGGATCCTACGGACGATGAGATACTTGAGTATCTTTCAGGCAATCTGTGCCGTTGCACGGGTTATCAGAGTCAGCTTCGTTCACTCAGAAATTATCTGAACAGCAAAAAGGAAAATGCACCTATGCAGTTTGAAGCAGAAGTTTTTGGGGCGGACATTGGAAAGGAGTGGAAGGATGAGTAAATTTAACCGTGAAAGAAAAGATTACCATGCAGTAGGAAAAAGTATTCCAAAGAAAGACTCATCACAGCTTCTCCTTGGAAAGCCGGTATTTACAAATGATATAATACCCTCTGACTGTCTTGTGATAAAGCTGCTTAGAAGCCCTCATGCTCATGCTTTAGTTGAGGATATAAATACTGATATTGCAATGAAAGTACCGGGGATAGAAGCTGTTTATACATGGAAAGATGTTCCTGACAAGCGTTTCAGTATTGCAGGTCAGACTTTTCCGGAGCCGTCACCGTATGACAGGCTTATACTTGACAGGAGAGTGAGAAGTGTAGGTGATCCTGTTGCGATAGTTGCGGGTGAGAGTGAGAAAGCTGTTGATAAAGCATTAAAACTTATAAAAGTAAAATATCAGGTACTCGAACCTGTACTTGATTTTCACAAGGCACTTGACAATCCCATACTTGTGCATCCGGAGGATAACTGGATGTCATATGGCAATACGGGTGATGTTAAAAGAAATCTATTACACCATGAGGAAGATGAACATGGTGATGTAAATGCAGTATTTAATGATTGTGAGGAGATAATAGAGCATACCTGGCATATAAAGGCGGCACAGCAGGCTTACATGGAAACGATAAGGGCATATTGTGAGATTGACAGATACGGCAGACTTCATTGCATAAGTTCAACGCAGATAGTTTTCCATATCAGAAGAATACTTGCAAATGCACTTGATATTCCAAAGTCGATGGTGCGTGCGGAAAAACCACGCATAGGCGGAGGTTTTGGGGCAAAACAGACAGCCGTATGTGAAGTATATCCTGCTTTTGTTACATGGATGACGAAAAGGCCAAGTAAACTTATCTATAGCAGAAATGAATGTCAGATAATATCTTCACCACGTCATGAAATGGAAGTGACGGTTCGTCTTGGTGCAATGAAAGACGGCAGGATAAGAGCGATAGACCTTTATACGCTGTCAAACGGAGGAGCATACGGTGAGCACAGCACAACGACCGTTGGACTTTCGGGTCACAAATCACTGCCGCTTTATACGGGCGGATGTGAAGCAACAAAATTTTCATGTGATGTTGTCTATACGAATGTTCAGGCGGCAGGAGCATATAGAGGATATGGTGCAACGCAGGGGATTTTTGCACTCGAATCTGCGGTAAATGAACTTGCGGAAAAACTTCATATGGATCCGGTTGAGATAAGGATGAAAAACATTGTAAGAGAGGGAATGTTCATGCCTGCATACTTTGGTGAGACAGCGAATGCTTGTGCATTGGATAGGTGTATAGAGCATTGTGCCGCAAATTTTAACTGGGCTGAGAAGTATCCGGTCAGGGATATGGGAAACGGCAAAGTCAGGGCAGCAGGAATGGCACTTGCGATGCAGGGGTCGTGCATATCAAATGTTGATGTGGGTTCATGCACATTAAAACTTTCAGACGATGGAACATATAATATGATGATAGGTGCGGCTGACATGGGAACAGGCTGTGATACCATTCTTTCGCAGATGGCAGCAGAAGTCCTAGACTGTGATGCAGATAAAATTTCCGTCTTTGGTGCAGACACAGACGCATCACCTTATGATTCAGGTTCTTATGCTTCATCAACAACTTACATCACGGGAATGGCTACACAAAATGCTGCTTTAAAACTTCGTGAAAACATAATGAAGATAGGTGCAGGGCTTCTCGGCTGTTCTTCTGAAGATGTAGATTTTGATGGTGAGAAAGTGTATATGACGGAAGATGAAAAATCGGTCAGCCTTGCGGATATTGCCACAAAATCACAGGTAAATAATACTATCCCTGTCGATGTGACCGAGACATATTCATCACCTGTATCACCGCCGCCGTATATGGTCGGAATGGTTGAGATAGAGCTTGACAAAGAAACAGGAAGTGTAAAGATACTTGATTATCAGGCGGTTGTCGACTGCGGAATACCGGTAAATCCAAACCTTGCAAGAGTTCAGACAGAGGGCGGTATAGGACAGGGGATAGGCATGGCACTCTATGAAAATGTCACATACAGTGCCGATGGAAAGATTGCCGAGAACAGTCTTATGCAGTATAAAATTCCAACAAGACTTGATGTGGGAAATATAAATGTTGAGTTTGAAACAAGCTATGAACCGTCAGGACCTTTCGGTGTAAAGTCGATAGGAGAGATAGTTATAAATACCCCTGCACCGGCTCTTGCACACGCAATATACAGGGCAACCGGAGTGTGGCACAGAACGGTTCCATTCACACCTGAAAAAATCCTTATGGGGATGCTTGATCCTGATTGGAAAGAGATTGACTGCCGTATCATATAGTTTAACGCCTGAGGTCAAAAGCTTCTACGGATTAGTCTATATTGATTGAACAGGGAGTAACAGTTCAGCCTTGCATCGCTTATATAAAATTAAGATTGTTTCGCAAATATATAAAATTAAAAAATATGATACACATTATATATATGGCGGCTGGGAACAGCCGCCGTTTTGGAAGTAATAAACTCTTACATATCTGGCAAGGAAAAATGCTTTACAGACATACGCTTGATATGTTATCAGATATTGTAAGCAGCAGAAAAATAAACGAAGATATAAATTATGACATAACACTTACTGTTGTAACACAATACGACAGGATAATAGCTGACCTTGATGGCAGAAAAGATATAAATACTGTGTTTTGCGGTGATAGCAGGCTCGGTGCGTCATATACGATAAAAGCAGGGATAAACAGTTTGATGGGCAGGCTGAAAAAAGACGACTGGCTTTTGTTCATCGTTGCAGACCAGCCGTATCTTAGCGAAAAGACGATACTTAAATTTATCGAGGCAGCAGAGAAAAAGAAAAATAAGAAAGAATTTTCTTCGCAAGATAAAAAAATCGAAGATTACAAATTACTTTTGACGAATGGTGAAAAAAATAATGATGATTATGAAAATATTTTGTCAGAAGAAAAAAAAAGCAAAGATTACAAGGTATTTTCGGCAAGATATAGGGAAAAAGCAGGAAATCCATGTATGTTCTCCTGCGGACTTATACCTGAGTTGTTGATGTTAAGAGGTGACAGCGGAGGCAGAAAAGTCGCAAAAAGACATGAATGTTTTTATATAGATGTTGAAGACGAGAAAGAATTGTTTGATATTGACAGTGAAAAAGATATTAATATTTATTCTCAGGATTGATGTTAACCGTCAGTTATATGCCAATTAACGGATTTGTAACAGTTCAGCCTTGCATTTCTTACATTCATAAACTTGACTTATTGTGCTGTTAGCATATATAATCCCATCTTTGACAGTTTGGAAATAAAAAACGGCTACAACGCCAGTAAAATCAGGTGCTGTAGCCGTTTTTGGCTTCGCAGCGATATGTGCTATATTTCAGCTTTTGATGAATTGTTTTCCTTGGTCTGCTTGATGATACTTCTCATTGTCGATTTTTTGATGAATTCATAGTCTGTTCTAAATCCAAAAGTTTTGTGCAGAAAATCTGTTATCTCGGTTCGTGTGTAGGATGGAACATAGCCGTTTGCCGTGTTTAACAAAGTTAATTTCATCGATCTTAATGTGTCGGCTTCATTTTTAGCCCATGCCATCAGTTTATCTGCATCACCGTCGAACTGTTCCAAAAGAGCATTATATTTGCCGAGTTTTTTATAGATACGGGAAGATGATTTACCATCTGTCTTACGGAAGGATTGGTAAATATAGACATCCTTTTTATTTTTCAACTGTCAAACTCCCGGCTGAATAAGCAAGAGCGTACCAAATAAAATGGTGAAAGATGACTATATTTGGCAGGTATTTGTCGGAAAAGCAAAAATATGTATGCAATAATATGAAAATATGGTACAATGTCATAAATATAAACAGTTATATATTATTGTATTTGTGGAGAATGGATATATGCAGACGGATAACAGATTGATTCAGAAAGAGACGATTTACTACTGTATCAAAGGATTCAGATTAAATGATGAAAATTATAATGTGGTAAAAGAAGCGGTTGATTTTAGCAACATGGTAGGTTTTTTGACTGGTTATTATGATGACAGACTTACCATAGCAAGTGTCAGTGCTTATTTTTTGGAGAGTTTAGGATATGAATATGACGAATTTATGCAGATGT
>NZ_DBLYGC010000008.1:58507-71703 GCF_056818865.1 Butyribacter sp. | reverse complement strand
CGGTTCATTAAAAAATATTTTTTTTGGTGAAAACCAGAGCTTTCTTGAGATAGAGAGATTTAAAAAAATACACGGTTCAGGCGAAGGTCAGATGATAAACAAAGCAGATGCACCTGTCTATGTTAGAATGTACAAAGCGGATACCGTGGACGAAAACGGAAATAAAATGTGGGTGTTATCCGTAAAGACTGACTGGGTACAGCAGAATTTAAAACTTATAAATAATGTTCTCAAATCAGGAATGTGGTATTTTGACTTTGATATGAACGGTGACATTGCCGGTGTGTTTTGGAGCCATGAATTTAGAAGAATGCTTGGTTATCATGATATTCTTGATTTTCCTAACAAATTTGAGATGTTGGAAGAGAGTATTCATCCTGATGACAGAAAAAAAGTTCTTGCATTATTAAAAGAAGTATTAGCTGACAGGCATGATGAGAAAAAGTATCATATTGAATACAGAGTGAAGAGGATTGACGGGAAGTATCAGTGGTTCAGGACGAATGCAGAAGTTATAAGAAGCCGTGACGGTCTGCCGATAAGGATGGTAGGCACTTTTGTTAATATTGAAGAACAGAGAGAGCAGGAACTCTTTGTAAAGAGGAGCGATGCTTTTCACAGGGCATATACGAAATCAAATATATGTGAATATTATGTAAATCTTAAAGATAACACGTTTGATTCACTTAAAGTGGAGGATTCACTTCTCGGTATTTTTGAAAAAAGTACGACATGGGATGAACTTATTCAGGAATATCTAGACAAATTTGTATGTGAAGAAGACAAGTCAGCGGTTGCACTTATCTATAACAGAGCATATATACTTGAAAAGTTTAACGACGGCAGTCGTGAGTTAAGTATTGAATGCCGCATAAAAATAAATGGTGAAGAACGTTTGGTGAGAAATGTAGTAATGTCGGGTGAGGAAGAGGGTGTGTCACGCTATGCCATGATATTGGTTAGGGATATTACCGAGGCGAGAAAACAGGCTGATGAAATAAGGGAGATAACCCGCAAAAATGTCGTTATGGACAAACTTCTTCAGGGAACGATAAAACTCGTTGACCGTTTTGCAATGTGTAATATAAATGAAGACACATACAAAGTATACAGTATAATGCCTGAAGAGTCGATACATGGTTCTGTAGGTAATTATCATGATTTTGTTGAGAAAACTTCTTTGACATATAAGGTTGTATCCGAGAAACAGTCGATGAAGGGTATTCTTTCGGAAGAAAACCTGAACAAAATATTTCACGGCGTTGGAATTGATTATATATACAAATTTGAATATTGTACGCTTGATGAGAAGATATTTAAAAATATGGCTGTGATTCCTATATCAAAGACAGAATCGGGTAAGATTGAGAGTATTATGCTTATAGTTCAGGATATAACTCAGGAAAAGCAAATGGAAATTGCATCGAGAAAAGCACTGAAAGATGCCTATGATGCTGCAAATCTTGCAAACCATTCAAAAACAGAGTTTTTGTCAAATATGTCCCACGATATCCGTACGCCTATGAATGCGATTGTCGGAATGACTGCAATTGCGGGTGCAAATATAGACAATAAGGAGAGGGTTATCGACTGCCTTGGCAAAATTACAAAGTCGAGCAGACATCTGCTCGGTCTTATAAATGAGGTTCTCGACATGTCGCGAATTGAGAGCGGCAGATTTACGTTGTCTGAGGAAGACTTTAATCTTGCAGAACTCGTAGACAATCTTGTCACGATGACTAAAAATGACATAGAAGCGCATAGTCACAACTTTGAGGTGCGTGTCGGAAAAATAAACCACGAGAATGTGTTTGGTGACAGTTTGCGATTACAACAGGTTATCACCAATGTTATGAGCAATGCGATAAAATACACTCCTGATGGAGGAAATATTATTTTCTCTATTGAGGAAAAACACGATAAATCTAAAAATATAGGATGTTATGAATTTTCTGTTGAAGATAACGGAATAGGAATGACGAAAGAGTTTCAGGAGGTTATTTTTGAGCCGTTTACAAGAGCAGACAATAAGAGAACAACTAAGATACAGGGGACAGGTCTTGGAATGACAATAGTCAGAAACATTGTCAATATGATGAATGGCAATATAAAGATTGAGAGTGAGCCGGGAAAGGGAAGCAAGTTTATAATAACAGTATTTTTGAAACTTCAGGATGAAGAGAGAGAACAGATAGAAGAACTTGTTGACCTTCCTGTACTGGTTGTCGATGATGATGAGATATGTTGTGAAAATGCGATAAATATATTGGACGACATAGGAATTAACGGCGAATGGACAACATCAGGAAGTAAAGCTGTTGAAATGACAAGAAAACGTCATGAATTGGATGAAGATTATTTTGCGGTGATAGTTGACCTTAGAATGCCTGAGATGAACGGAATAGAAACTGCAAGGCAGATAAGGAAGATAGTCGGCAAAGACATCACGATAATTGTACTTACGGCATATGACTATTCATTGGTGGAGGACGAGGCGAGAGAAGCCGGAGTTGATGCATTTATAACAAAACCTCTGTTTCGCTCACGTCTTGTTACAATGCTTAGAAATATAATCAAGGGAAAACCGGGCAGGTCTGCCACAAAATATCTGTCAGGTATTTCAAAATCGGATTATTCAGGTCAGAGAATACTTCTTGTAGAGGACAATGAACTGAATCGAGAGATAGCTAAAGAGATAATAGAAATGACAGGGGCAATAGTAGATACCGCAGAAAACGGCAAAGAAGCGGTAGAGAAAGTCATGGATATGTCTGATGATTATTACAGGCTTGTATTTATGGATATACAGATGCCTGTTATGAACGGATATGAAGCGGCTGCTGCCATAAGAGGACTAGATGATAAAAAGAAAGCATCCATACCTATAGTAGCTATGACGGCAAATGCATTTGCAGAAGACATTATGCTTGCAAAAAATGCCGGAATGAATGAGCATATGGCAAAGCCGCTTGATATAAATAAATTAAACGAAACACTGAGAAAGTGGCTGTGATAAGCTTTTAATCAATACCTACGTCAATGCCGCCTTTTCGCTCAGAAGGCTGGATTATAACAGTGACACCTGTACTACCATGCCATTCAAACTGATAGGACTCTCCGGAAGTCTGCCCTATAAAAGTTTTCCATGAAACATCAGCGGTTACCTGAGGGTCACAGTGACCTTTTCCAATCCAGCATACGACAGCATCGGGATCAATTGAGATTGTACTGCCTGACGACACATTGCTTAAGACTATAGGATTGCCGTCTGCGAGAACCGCAACATATGCGTTTGGACCTTTTGCGGTGAGAGTGGAGGTTGCAAGCCCTTTTTGTGAAAGGATTCCCACACCTATAAAACGTACACTGTAATCGCAATCCTGTGTGAAAGCTAATATATTTTCTGATTCCACAGATACCGTCTCTCCCTCAGCGAGGTGATATACAACTATATGCTGACCGTAATTTGCATAATATGTAACAGAGTCTCCATTTAGATTTACTTTCATCAAAGGTAAGTTTTCTCCGGTGACTCTGCGGACAAGCTGGCCGAATATAGCCTGACCTATATTGTTTTGCGGGCCGAAAAGAACTTTTTCAAAAGTGTAATTTTTAGCACCGGTATTTTCTCCGGCTATAAAAGCACCTGCTTTTGTAAATAAAACATCACTTCCGCTGCATGTGACTTTTAGTGTCAATTCGTTTACTGTTTCAAATTTAAGCATTTTATTCCTCGTTTCCGTGTTGAACTGTTTATTTGTTGAACACTGATTTATTTTTTATAAAGTTGTAAAGACAGACTTAAACTATTTGTACTCCATATAATCCGCAAAGTCCTGCCAAATCTTTAGATACGCCGTTTCCTACGGCATTAAATTTCCAATTTCCATTATGCAGATATACTTCACCAATCATCATAGAGGTGACGTTCTCATAATATTCATCCATTTTAAAACTTACAAGTTCACTGTTGTTTGAATAATTAAGTATTCGCACATAGGCATCTTTAATCATGCTGAAATTTAGTTTCTTTTCGTAAGCTTCGTTTATGGTTAGTACAAAGACGATTTTTTTTACAGATGGTGATAAATTGTTAAGGTCAATGGTTATGCTTTCACGGTCATTTTTTTCAGCCTCATTAAAAATAACGCTGCCATCAGGACTTTTTGTCTGACCGTAAAACACAAACCAGTCATCCCCCGGTACTTTTCCTGTCGAATCAAGCATAAAAGCTGACACATCCACATCACATTCGGTATTAGAAATGTTCCAGCCGAGACAGGCTTTTATTTTTTGGACGGAGCCGCCTGTAAAAAACTGTATTTTCTGTCCTTTCATGGTTGTATGTATTAGCGGCGGGATTGTCATTGTTTTTGTTGTGTTGGTGTTAGTGACTGTGGCTGCATTGTTGAATACAGGAGCGTTACCAATTGTGTTAGTATTATCAGTGTTTATGGTACCTTGATTGGAAGTCTGCCCTGAATCTTTGTTGTCAGACACACCGGCGGTTTGATTTAGATTATGTATTTCTTTTAAATTTAAAGGTGTCTGTACCTTGATATTATTGATTGAAGTTATGGTCTGCTCCGTAAATGGGGCAGATGACTTCATCTGGATATTTGTCATGTTAAACCTCATTTCTGAATTACAAATTTGTAAATAAAATTACTGTTTGGTATATTTTAATATTAAGTGCAATATGTTAAAATGTCAATTATCATAAAAGTAAAAGGAATTAAAGAGGAATATGAATATTACAGTATATCTTGGAGCGAATGAAGGAAATGCTACTCATTTAAAGAAAGAGGTAAAGGAACTTGGAAAATGGATAGGAGAGAGCGGAAATTCTCTTGTTTATGGCGGCTCAAAGTCGGGACTTATGGGAATACTTGCTGACAGTGTGCTTTTGGCAGGCGGAAGAGTTACCGGGGTAGAGCCTGTATTTTTTGTCGAGAGCGAATATCAGCATGAGGGAATACATGAACTTATTGTCACAAAAGATATGCCTGAGCGAAAGGCCAAAATGATTGAACTTGGAGATGCATTTATAGCTTTCCCGGGAGGAACCGGAACTTTAGAAGAAATATCAGAAATAATGTCAATGATTTCTTTAAAACATATGGATGCACCGTGCATATTATATAATCTTCATGGTTATTATGACGGCTTGAAAATGCAGCTTGACACCATGATAAAATATGAATTATCCTCAAAAGATCGTCTTGAGGGTATTTATTTCGCAGACACAATCGATGATATAATCAAAGATTTAGCAAAAATCAAGTTAGTTTCATAAAAATCCCCCTGTGTTTTACAAATATAAATAGTATGATATTTCACAAAAAAGCAGAAATCATCTTATCACTTAAATATTTTAATGGCAAGAAAAATATATCAGCTGATTATTGGGAAATTTAAAAAATTATAATTTCGCATGTAGTGATTTTATCGGACATGTGATATAATTACTCAGAAATTGATATATAAAGAGGAAAAATAAATGTTATACATAATGAGACATGGAAAAACGGACTGGAATGTTCTGCATAAGCTTCAGGGAAGAACGGATATTCCTCTGAATGAAGAAGGACGGAATATGGCGAGAAAGGCAGCTGATATATATAAAGATATAAATTTTGATGTATGTTATTGTTCACCGCTTAAAAGGGCAAAAGAAACGGCAGAGATTTTACTTGAGGGACGAAACATTCCTATAATATTTGATGACAGGCTTAAAGAGATGAGTTTCGGAAAATATGAGGGAACAAAGAGCAGTTTTTCGACAGAGAAACAGTATAAGGCAGAGAACAGTCAGGTTAATATATTATTTCAGGCACCTGAAAAATACATTCCTCCTAAAGATGGAGAAAGTTTTGAAGATTTGTATAAAAGGACAGGAGAATTTTTGAAAGAAGAGGTTAAGCCGCAGCTTGAAAATGGAAAAGACATTCTTATAATAGGGCATGGTGCGATGAATTCGAGCATTGTATGTCAGGTGAAGAAAATTGATATTAAACACTTTTGGGAGGCAGGCATAGAAAACTGTAAATTGATGAAGCTGTTATAGGAAAGTGATGAAAGAGAGGGGATAAAGATGCCATTTGATACTGTGGACAAGCTGTTGTTTGATAGTTCGGTGTGTGGAATTATAGAATTTAGGATTTATTCAAAAAATTTGTATGGAATAACAGATATGAATCAGGAGGCTGAAAAGATTACAGGTTATGATATCAATGAGATTCTTTCTTTACCACATAAAATAGATATTTCAAAAATGATATATGATGAAGATGTCAATATAGTTGTAAATGAAATTGCAAGTCTTGTGCTTACAGGTAAATCCGAAAAGATTGAATATAGAATAATATCAAGAAGTGGAGACATCCATTGGATATCCGGCAAATTTATTCTTGTTGAGAATACGGATTTTGTGGAAAGTGCGCCGAGTTGTATCATAAACAGTTTTGTATGTATTGATGACAGGAAAGAAGCAGAGCAAAACCTAAGACATTCTGCAACAGCATATAATCTTCTAAGAGATTCATATTATCGTATAAGTTATGTTAATTTAAAAAAAGATACGCTGCTCAATCTGAAGCTGGTTGAGGGAGAATACGAGTATGAAAAAAAGTTTAAGGGAAAATTTAGTGATGTTGTAAAGTACTGCGGTAAAAGACTTGTATATGCGGATGACGGTGATACATTTATTCAGCTTTTAAATCCTAATAATTTATTAAAATTATTTAAAGACAAAAATGAAATAGTTTCTTTTTCATATCAAAGGCTTGTAGATGGTAAATACATGTGGGTACAATCTGATATTATTCCTTTGGATGATTATACACCGGACAAGCCAAGAGTTGTCTGGTATGTAAAAAACATTACGGAGAAGAAAGCAGAGGAAGCAAAGTACAATCAGATGATTTTACAAAAGAATGTCGAACTTATGAATGTCAATGAGGAATTAAATAAAAGAATTGCTCTGATCAGTTCATTGAGTGAAATATATATATCATGTTATGACATTAATATGTCAACAGGACATTACAATGAATTAAAAGCGAAGACGTACGTGCATAATATAATTCCTAAGTGCGGTGATGCAGCTGAATCATTGGAATATTTTGTTGATACTTTTGTAAGCTGTGAGTATAGAGAAGAGATGGAGAAATTTATAGATCTGTCTACGCTTGATGAGAGACTTAACGGCGAGCAGATAATAAGCATGGAGTATGCAGGGACTATGATAAGATGGGGAAGAGTTGGTTTTGTACCTGTATACTGTGATGACAACGGAAAACCGGTTGAAGTATTATTTATAAGTCAGGATATATCAAATGAAATAGGCCTTGACAGCAGAATGGCGAGACAGTTTTATGAAGATCTACAGGATAAAAATAAAAATCTTGCAAAGTTAAATAATGAGCTGGAAAAAGAGAAGAGACAATATCATGATGCACTGACTATCAATTCTGAATTTTCGTTCAGTATAGATTTGAATACCGGAATGCTTACAAAAGATATTCAGTCAAGAACAGGCAAAAGTTATGTTGATGAACTTGGAGTGGAACTCCCAATTAATATTAACGAGTTTAACAGGAAATATATTGAAGTTAATTCACTTAAATTTATAGATCCTGAGCGTGAAAAGTTATGGTTTACACCAAGACTTTTAAATGCTTTCGATAATGGCGAAAATAATATTGAAGTCGAATTTTATCTTCCGGCATCAGACAGATATTTAAAGACAAATACACTTATGTCACGGGATGAAGTTACAGGTCATGTAAATGCATTTGTTATTGGAAATGATATTACAGACATAAGAAAAAAAGAAGAGAATGCAAAAAAAGCTTTAATGGAAGCATATGAGGCTGCTAATTTTGCAAATGCGGCAAAAACAGATTTCCTGTCAAACATGAGCCATGATATAAGAACACCGATGAATGCAATTATAGGAATGACAGCTATTGCATTAAATAATCTTGATGATAAAGAAAAAATTGCTTATTCGTTAAAAAGAATATCTTCATCAGGCAGACATCTGCTGGGGCTTATAAATGAAGTGCTTGACATGTCAAAAATTGAGTCAGGCAAAATGAATCTTAACGATGAAGAATTTAAATTGTCTGAGCTTTTTATGGATATTCTTGATATGGTCAGACCGCAGGCAGCAAAGATGCATCATGATTTGCGTGTAAGGCTTCTTGATGTGGAACATGAGGAAGTTATCGGTGACAGAATGAGAATACAGCAGGCATTTGTAAATATTATAGGTAATGCCATAAAATACACGCCTGAGGGTGGAAAGATTGCCATAACGGTTTCTGAGAAGCGTAGCAGAAATCCAAAAGCGTCTTTCTACAAATTTGATTTTAAAGATAACGGCATAGGAATGTCGGAAGAATACATAACACACATATTTGAACCTTTTTCAAGAGCAGAGGATTCGAGGGTGAACAGGATTCAGGGAACAGGGCTTGGAATGCCTATAACAAGAAATATCCTTCGTATGATGAACGGTGATTTGCAAGTCAAGAGTGAACTTGGAAAAGGTTCGGTGTTTACTGCTACAATGCTTTTGAAACTGCAGGATACGGAAACTGTTGATGTTTCTGAACTGCATGGTCTTTCAGTTCTTGTGGTTGATGATGACAGAATTTCATGCGAATCAATGTGTGATATGCTTGACGGAATAGGGATGAAAAGTGAATGGACATCTTCCGGAAGAGAAGCTGTTGAAAAGATTGTAAAAAAACACGAAAAAGAAGATGATTATTTTGCTGTTATTGTCGATTGGCAGATGCCTGAAATGAATGGTGTAGACACTGCAAAGGCGATAAGAAAAAATATAGACGGAAATTTACCGATAATAGTTATGTCGGCTTATGACTGGTCGGATATAGAATATGAGGCAAAGGCAGCAGGGATAAATGCATTCCTGACAAAACCGGTATTCAGACTTAACATTATAAATATGTTTAAACACTTTGTAAACGGAGAATTTGACAATAATATACAGCAGAAAACTATAGTTTCGGAAGTAGACGGATGTGATTTTTCGGGAAAACGTGTGCTTCTTGTTGAGGATAATATGATAAACAGGGAGATTGCAATTGAGATTTTGAAAACGACAAATATAGAAATTGAAGAAGCTGAAAACGGTAAGATTGCAGTTGAACAGTTTGAAAAAAACGGCGCCGGTTATTATGACATAATACTTATGGATATACAGATGCCTGTCATGAACGGATACGAGGCAACTGAAAAAATAAGGTCGCTTAAACGTGAAGATGCAAAATACATTCCAATAATTGCAATGACTGCAAATGCTTTTACAGAAGATGTGGTGAATGCCAAAAATGCAGGTATGAATGAGCATATTCCAAAACCGATAGATTTGAATAAATTTATTCGCACGTTAAAGAGATGGATTGATTTTTCAGAAAAAAATAAATAAAAACTAAATTTTTTGCAACAAAACAAAAAAAGTTCTGTGTATATTTTTGAGGGAATAACATAGTACAACGAAAATTATGTTGTACCGGAATATATCATGGAACTTTTTTTCTGTAAAAATTTGCTTATAAATTAAAAAAAGAAAAAATCTATATGAAAATTTATATGATTGGGAATAAGGGAGAGTTTATGAATACAATAGATGACATACAAATTATAAATCTTTTGTTTGAAAGACAGGAAAGCGGTCTTTTGAAAATGGAAGAAAAATATAAAAAATACTGTTATTCGATTGCAAACAGAATAGTATTTGATAATGAGGATGCCAAGGAGTGCGTAAATGACACATGGCTTAAAACATGGAATTCAATTCCACCGAACAGACCTGAAAATCTGGCAGGTTATCTGGCAAAGATTGTCAGAAATCTTGCGTTGAACTGTTATGAAAGGAAGAATGCAAAAAAGAGAGGGGGCGGTCAGGTGGAAATGTCATTAGACGAACTTTCTGAGTGTGTTGCAGATTCAAACAGAGTTGAAGAAAATATTGAAAAGAAGGAACTGGTTACAATCATTTCAAATTTTTTGCAGAACAGGGATGAGAAAAAGAGGACAATTTTTATACAAAGATATTTTTATATGGAAGAATTATGTGATATTGCTGACAGGATGCAGATGAAAGAAAGTTCAGTGCGTTCTGTTTTATCAAGGATGAGAAAAGATTTAAGAAAATATCTTGAAGAGGAGGGGATTGCATTATGAATAGTTCAGTAGACGAAAAAAGAGAATGTGCAAAAAAAATAATGCATGCAATCGGAGAACTGCCGGATGATATGATTTCAAAGGCAAATCCTGAGAATTGGAAAGACGGTGTGTATATAGGAGAAGATAAAGATACGGCAGGAAATGTATGTGACACCGGGCGTAGAAAAATTACAGTCATAAGTGAATGGATTCGGGCAAAAAGAAAACAGGTGGCTTTTGCGGCAACATTATTTCTGTGTGTTATAGTGGCGGGTGTATGGAAAATAAATTCAGTAGATGAGCATATAGAGGATAAGCTGAAAAATGAGCAGCCGGGTCAGATAATCGAGGGTACAGGTGAACCTGACAGTACTTATGATCCTTTGACCGGGGTTACAAAAAAGAAAAAGAGGAACAAAAAAAATAAGGGTGAGAAAGCGGAAAAGAAAGTTCCGCAAAATGAGCACAGGAATTATGTTCATAAAAATAACGGTGACAAAAAGAGTGAGGAAAGTGAACCTGACAGTACAGAACTGCCGGAAATGAAGGACTTCAATGATGATAATGAAAATCATCCGGACAGGAAAGGAACCGGCACAGATGAGGACGGCGAAAACAGTGATAATACTCAGCCGTCAAAGGATGATACGACAGATACACCACCGCAGGCAGCAGTTTCCGATACTCCGGATGAAAGTGCTACACAGGAGAGTGTGACGGCATATAAACTTGATTCACAGGGGAACAAAATAGCAGTAAACATAACATCAGCAGATGCTTTAAAGATAGCTGATATAATTTACGGCAAAAAATATTCACAGGATGTGGAGACAAGCGGATATGCAGCCGTTTTTAGATATAAGGGAAGTGAATATTATTATGACTCAAAATCAAAGATGCTTGTAACATCAGGAAAAGGTGCCAAGCTGTCTGAAAGTGAAAATGCAGAGCTTAAAAAGATTATCAAACTTGACTAATTGTTATGTTACCATATATAATAAATGATAATTATGAAATTGAAATAGGAGGATTTTTATAATGATTAAGCTTTACGACAACGGCGTATATCTTTTAAACGGTACTGAAATTGTTGAAGATGGCGCTCAGGCTTTAGATGCCGTTTTAGCAAAAACAGGCAGAAAAGTCACAAAAGAAGAGGCAGCTAAGGGTACTATGGCTTATGGTATTCTTGAAGCACACAATACTTCAGGCAATATGGAAAATCTTCAGATTAAATTTGACAAACTTACTTCTCATGATATTACATTTGTAGGTATCATTCAGACAGCTCGTGCGTCAGGTCTTGAAAAGTTTCCTGTACCATATGTTCTTACAAACTGCCACAACAGTCTCTGTGCAGTAGGCGGAACTATAAATGAAGATGATCATATGTTTGGACTCACATGTGCAAAGAAATATGGAGGAATGTATGTACCACCTCATCAGGCTGTTATTCATCAGTTTGCGAGAGAAATGCTTGCAGGTGGCGGAAAGATGCTTCTTGGTTCTGACTCTCATACACGTTACGGTGCACTTGGTACTATGGCTATGGGTGAGGGTGGTCCTGAGCTTGTTAAGCAGCTTTTGAACCGTACATATGATATTCCTATGCCGGGTGTCGTAGCAGTTTATCTTACAGGAAAGCCAAACAAGGGCGTAGGTCCTCAGGATGTGGCTCTTGCGATTATTGGAGCTGTATTTTCAAATGGCTATGTAAACAATAAAGTTATGGAATTCGTAGGTGATGGTGTAGCAAACCTCAGTGCTGATTTCAGAATCGGTATTGATGTTATGACTACAGAGACAACATGTCTCTCATCAATCTGGACAACAGATGACAAGATTAAGGACTTCTATGATATCCATAAGCGTCCACAGGATTTCAAGGAAATCAAGCCGGATGCAGTTGCTTATTATGATGGCATGGTTTATGTTGACCTCAGTAAAATCAAACCTATGATTGCTATGCCGTTCCATCCAAGCAATGTTTATACTATCGACGAGTTAAATGCAAATCTTATGGACATTCTCGATGATGTAGAGAAGAAGGCACTTGTAAGTCTTGACAACAACAAAGTTAAATATACTCTTAAAGATAAAGTTCACAATGGAAAACTTTATGTTGAACAGGGTGTTATCGCAGGATGTGCGGGTGGTGGTTTTGAAAATATTTGTGATGCCGCTGATATTCTCCGTGGCAAATATATTGGTGCAGATGAGTTCTCACTCAGCGTTTATCCTTCAAGCCAGCCTGTATTTATGGAACTTGTTAAGAATGGCAGGATAGCAGACCTTATGGAGACAGGTGCGACAATACGTTCTGCATTCTGTGGCCCTTGTTTTGGTGCAGGAGACGTTCCTCCAAACAACGGTCTTTCAATCAGACATTCAACAAGAAACTTCCCTAACAGAGAAGGTTCTAAAGTTACAAGCGGCCAGATTGCTTCAGTTGCACTTATGGATGCACGTTCTATTGCGGCAACAGCAGCAAATAAGGGTTATCTTACTTCGGCAGAAGATGTGGATGTGGATTTCACTAAGCCTAAATACTTCTTTGACAGCACTATTTATGAAAACAGAGTTTATAATGGTGTAGGAAAGCCTGACCCTGATGTAGAAATCAAATTTGGTCCAAACATCAAGGATTGGCCTGCAATGTCAGCACTTACTGACGATATTGTTATCAAGGTCGTATCAGAAATTCATGATCCTGTAACTACAACAGACGAGCTTATTCCGTCAGGAGAAACTTCATCATTCCGTTCAAATCCTCTTGGTCTTGCAGAGTTTACTCTTTCACGTAAGGACCCTGAGTATGTAGGTCGTGCAAAAGCAGTAGCGAAAGCAGAAAAGGCAAGAGTTGCCGGCGAAGATATTTTTGCAGCATGTCCGGAAGTTGAAGATGTATTTGCAAAGATTAATGCTAAGTTTGATATCAAGCCTGAGAACACACAGATTGGAAGTATGATTTATGCAAATACATCTTCAACTTCCGG
>NZ_DBLYGC010000008.1:0-58497 GCF_056818865.1 Butyribacter sp. | reverse complement strand
CGATATTTGCAAAACCGCCGAGAACCTTCTGCCCGTGAGCAGGCTGCCTCATGTCAGAAGGTTCTCGGCGGTTTTGCAAATATCGCTAAGGAATATGCAACAAAGAGATACCGTTCAAACCTTATCAACTGGGGAATGCTTCCGTTTATTTATGAAGAGGAGGAGCTTCCATTCAAGAACGGAGATTACATCTTTGTAAAAGACATAAAGAAATCTGTTGAGAATAAGATTGACACTATCAAAGCATATGTTGTCGGAGATGAGATGAAGGAATTTGAACTTCACCTTGGAAAACTTACAGATGCAGAACGTGAGATTATTGTTAAGGGCTGCCTTATCAATTATTATCGCTCACAGATGTAATAAAGAGTAATGAATTTTAATAAGAGTTGATTAGTCTATAAATAATAAACTGCTTCCAAAAGTAGATATTAAAATGTAATATTTATTTTAGGGGGCAGTTTATTTACGTTGTACTGGTACAACGTTCTGCAAATAACCGGACCAATAACTTGTATGTGGGAGGAAAATGTGAATATTTTAAAAGATAACATAAAAAATAACTTAAAATATGGCAGAGATAAGCTGGGACATGGTTTTATTATAGCGGTTTTAATTGTTTCCATAATGCTGTCCGGCTGCGGTAGCTTAAATGATTATATTGACGGCTACAATAATGCATCATCTGAAGGCAGCAGTTTAAATGATAATGTGGAATTGTCACATAAGTCGTACCAGGACAGTCCGTATCAGGTATTATCAAACAATAAGCCGGAATTTACGAAAAAGCAGAAGCGGAATACAAAAGTGTTTGAGAAATACAGCAGACTTGATAGCCTAGGCAGATGTGGTGTTGCCTTTGCGAACATATGTCAGGAACTTATGCCGGATTCAGAGAGAACAGGCATAGGTATGATAAAACCGAGTGGATGGCAGACTGCAAAATATAACGGAGTTGTTGAAGGCAATTATCTTTACAACCGCTGTCACCTTATAGGATTTCAGCTTGCCGGGGAAAATGCAAACGAAAAAAATCTTATTACGGGAACAAGATATATGAATGTAGAGGGTATGCTGCCGTTTGAGGATGAGGTCGCAGCTTACGTCAAAAAAACGGACAATCATGTACTGTACAGAGTAACACCTGTCTTTAAAGGAAAGAATCTTGTGGCAGAAGGGGTGAAAATGGAGGCATATTCGGTAGAGGATAAAGGTAAGGGAGTATGCTTCAATGTTTTTGTGTATAATGTCCAGCCTTATATAACAATTGATTATGCGAACGGAAACAGCAGGCTGTCATCTGATGTAAAGGAAAATGGCGGCAGTACAGACAGCAAAAGTAAAAACGCAAATAAAAATAGAAAGAGTACATCTAAAAGCACTAAATATGTAATAAATACAAATACCGGAAAATTTCATCTGCCATCATGCAGCAGTGTAGCAGATACACTCGCTAAAAACAAAAAAGTTTTTAACGGAAACAGGGAACAGCTTATTTCGGACGGCTATATGCCGTGTAAGAGATGCAATCCATAAATTCGTTTACACTTGCGTAATCCTTGCAAAAAAGATATAATTATAGCTTAGAATGTATAAAAAGGAGAAAGTTTATGGCAGCGGCTTCAAAGAAAAAATCGACTAAAGAAAACGATGAGGTCAAAGATAATGCTAAAAATGCTGAGAGTGTTTTTGAAAGCAATACAAAGAAAGGCGGCAGAACCGGAAGTTCAAATGTGAAAAAGACGGTAAGGCCACAAAGTACAGCTTCTAAAACACTCGATAGAAAAAGGAAAACAGCAGATGTAAATATTACACATCAGCGTAAAATTCAGGATGTGACAGAATACAGGGACAGGCTTGCATTTGAGACAGGTATAACTCTTATTGTTATAGGGATAGTAGCTGTTTTTTTGTATATCAGTTTTTTAGGCCTTGGAGGTATCATAGGCAGAATTTTTGGAGGCCTCTGCTTTGGAATTTTTGGCTGGATAGCATGGTTTGTTCCGGCAGGAATGATGCTTACATATATTTTTACGATTGTAAATAAAGGTGACAGGCGGGTTAAGAGAAAAATGACGGGAATTATCGGTATGTTTCTGTGTTTTGCTGCCATAACAGACCTTATAACTAAAAAAGAAGTCATAACAGAATATTATACGTCAAATCATGTTCTGCACCGTGGTTATTTCGATTGCATGAATCTGACATTGGAAGATGTACTTGAAAGCGGAAAAAGCAGCGGAGGTTTGATTGGAAGATGGATAAGTTCACTGCTTTCAAAAATATGCGGAAATGTCGGTGCGTGTATTTTGTTGTTTGCATTGCTTATATTGTGTCTGTTTGTTTTTGAGGGTGTCGAGATTATGGCTGCCTTAAGAAAAAGAAATGCATACAGAGAGGAAATGGAAAGGCTGTACGGAGAGGTTAGGGATGAGATTGGTTACAGTGAGCCGTCATACAATGTTCTCAGAAATAAATCCTCAATAAATCCATTTGGGGATATAAATAAAAAGAACGATGAAGTAGACATAAGAGAAAAATATAGGAGAACATCAGAGGGAGCAGCAAAAAAATCTGACACACCTGATTATGTTGAAAGCGTAAGAAATAGTACAGATGGTGTAATGCAGTCTGTTGATTTGAAAATGATGGGAAAATTTCTTGATGAACAGAAGAAGAAAGCTGAGGCAAAAGAGAAACAACATAATGAAATATGCGAAATACACAGTGAAAAACCGGGTGTTCAAAAGAAAAAGACCAAAATACAAAAAGAGACTGAAACTAAAATTGATTTAAATAAGCAAAAGAGTACAAATAATACAGAGAAAAAGGCTGAAAAGGAAATCGAAATAAGAATAGACGGTGATAAAGAGATTGAGAAACAAAAAAAGGAAGTCAGTCTTGACTCTGAGAGCATACCTATTTATAGGGAGGAGATGAACCAAAAATTTGGCAGGAACAGAGGAAGATTATCTTACTCCGGAAATTCAAATCTAAATTCAAAACAAAATAATGAGCAGAAGCAGGAGAGTTTTGAGGACAGACCTGTACCTGTATTTGAAGAGAAATATATACCGGAAATAGAGCATTATGACGATAAAAGCGCAAAAGATACTGTGGTAGAAAATAATTCTAATATTGCAGAAAACAGTTCTAATGCAGTAGAGCGTTACGATACATATGTAGAAAACATAGCTGCCGCAGAAGAAAATGCATCGGAAACAGTTGAATTTACAGCGCAGACAGAGAAAGCGGATGGAGCAGTTGAATTTGCTGCAGAAGCAGATACAGAGGATGGAATACCCGGATTTGACACAGAAACAGAGATGGCAGGTGAAACAGTCGAAGTGCCTGAAATAAATAAAAATGATGAATTTTTTGCTGATGAAAGTATTAAATATGCCCAAAATACAGAATTTGAAAATGAGCCTGTTAATGTTAGTTCTAATGTAGCCGGTCAGCCGGTCAAATCAACTGTTGAAACCGTTGGAAATGTCGGTACGGTAAATTCATATAAGAAACCGGAAAACAGCAGCAGGCATGGAAAGTTTGGCGGAGAGGATTATGTCTCAGAATCGAAAGCGTTTAATGCTTTAAATGAAACAAAGGTGGCAGAGCCTGTTATTGAATGTGCACATGTATTTCCTACTGTTGAACTTTTGGGAGAACCTGTTCATAGCAGCGATTCAATCAGTGACAGTGAACTCAGGGAGACAGCACAGAAACTGGAAGATACATTAAAAAGTTTTAATGTCAATGTCAGGATGGGAGCTGTTATCTGCGGTCCTACGGTTACAAGATATGAACTTTACCCTGAACAGGGTGTCAGAGTAAATAAGATTACTAATCTTACGGATGATATAAAACTTAGTCTTGCCGCACAGAGTATTCGTATCGAAGCACCGATTCCGGGAAAATCTGCCGTGGGTATCGAGGTGCCTAATCCTACTCCAAGTTCTGTATATTTCAGGGAACTTCTGGAGGGAGAAGCATTTGAAAAGGCAAAATCACCGCTTACATTTGCTGTCGGCAAAGATATTTCAGGAAAACCTATACTTACTGATATTGGAAAGATGCCGCATCTTCTTATAGCAGGGGCAACGGGTTCCGGTAAGTCAGTATGTATAAATACTTTGATTATGAGTATTCTTTACAAGGCAGATCCAAAGGATGTAAAACTTATTATGATTGACCCGAAAGTTGTTGAGCTTAGTGTATACAACGGAATACCGCATCTTATGTGTCCTGTTGTGACAGATGCTAAAGACGCTGCCGCAACATTGAACTGGGCAGTAAGGGAAATGAGCGACAGATATAATAAATTTACTGAACTTGGTGTGAGAAATATTGCAGGATATAATGAAAAACTGCAGAAAGTAAGTGAACCGGAAAAAGCCGGACATACAAAAATGCCGTATATAGTTGTTATCGTTGATGAGTTTGCGGATTTGATGATGGTTGCATCAAAGGATGTTGAAGATGCAGTATGCCGTCTTGCACAGCTTGCAAGAGCAGCGGGCATTCATCTTGTACTTGCTACCCAGCGTCCGTCAGTAAACGTAATAACAGGTACCATTAAAGCAAATATTCCGTCGAGAATAGCATTTTCGGTTTCATCAGCAATTGATTCAAGAACTATCCTTGACAGGAGCGGTGCTGAAAAGTTATTAGGAAAAGGTGATATGCTGTTCTTCCCGTCAGGTTATTCAGAGCCGGTCAGAGTACAGGGTGCATTTGTGACTGATGAGGAAGTAAGCAAAATTGTTGATTTCCTCAAAAACAATAATGAAGAACCTGAATACAATGACAAGGTTACACAGGTGGTCGAGGAAGATACAACTGAAACTCAAAAAGAATCAAAACCTGAGAGGGATGAATATTTTGAGGAGGCCGGAAGATTTGTGATTGAGTCAGACAGAGCCGCAGCGGGTCAGCTTCAAAGAAGATTTTCAATAGGTTTTAACAGAGCGGGAAGGATAATAGACCAGCTGCATAAGGCAGGTGTCGTAGGTCCGGCAGAAGGAACAAAACCGCGCAAAATTCTTATGAGTAAAAACGAGTTTGAAATGATGCTTGGAAATGCACCGGAGCCGGTATCTGAGGAAGAGATAGATGCAATAACAGAGGAATTTGGACAGCAATAAATTATCATGAACTGAGTATTGTAAATAACGCAGTAAATTATCTTGAATTAAGTGTTATAAAAAACTTTCAATAAACAGCCTTGAAAGAGAAAAGAGGAAAACTATGAACGTAAAAAATAATATTAAAAATAAAGCACTACTTGTATACAATGATTTTTTGCACAGCGACAAGTTTAATCTGCATTATAAATGGCTAAGGGCTGCCGCTGAAAAGCATGGTATATCCTTGGAATGTGAGGGGAATTCAAAAATTTTATGTTCATATGCATCTTCTTTAGACGAAAGTTTTGAAAAGACTCTTTTGGAATATGATTTCATTCTTTTTTGGGACAAAGATATAAGACTTGGAAAAAGATTTTCTGATATATGTTTTAAGGCAGACATTCCAATTTACAATAATATTCAGGCGATAGCTGATTGTGATGACAAGTCAGCAACCTATGAAAAAATATGGAGATGGAATGACAGTCATGATGGCAGTGAGCAGATAAAAATGATACCTACTGTAGTTGCTCCGATGACTTATGAAAATATAGGATACACAAGTTTTGATTTTCTCGACAGGGTAATTTCGGAGTTTGGATTTCCGCTTGTTGTAAAGGAGTGTTTCGGTTCTTTTGGAATGCAGGTGTATATGGTACATGACAGGGAAGAGCTTGAGAAAACTGTCAAAGATATAGGCGGAAAACCAATGCTTTTTCAAAAATATATAAAGGAAAGTAGTGGTTTTGACGTAAGACTTCAGGTTGTAGGTGATGAGGTTGTGGCTGCTATGTACCGCTATACGGATGACGGCGATTTTAGGGCAAATATCACGCATGGCGGAAAAATGAGAAAGTATGAACCTGATGCGGCAGAGATAAAGCTTGCCGTGAATACCGTAAAGGCTCTGGAACTTGACTTTGCGGGTGTTGATCTCTTGTTTTCAAGTGGAAAAAATAAACCGGCAGATATGGTATGTGAAGTGAATTCAAACGCCCATTTTAAAAATATTTTTGACTGCACTGGTGTAAATGTTGCAGACGAGATTATGGATTATATAGTAAAAAGACAGTAGAGAGATGAAACGCAGCAGTTAAAAAGAAAACGGAGAAAAAATGAATATTGCATATATAATTTATTATGACGAGGAAGCAAAGAAAAACAGTGGTTTTATAGATATGTTAAAGTCAGAGTGCAGAAAATATGATATTGCTATTGAATATATTTCTTTTGAGAAAGTTAATCTTATGTCTGAAAGTTCTTTTGAAAATAAATTCAAAAAGATTTTTTTTGTTATAAACAGAACAAGAGAGTATAAGCTTAGTCTGAGATTTGAAAAGATAAACGTAAAAGTATTTCATTCATCAAAAATTACGGAGCTTGGCAACAACAAATATAAAACATATTGTTATCTGAAAGAGTATTTTGAGAGAAATAAAAATGAGCCACAGGGCGAATGGATAGCACACACTGTCTTGGTCAAAGCAGACGATTTAAATAATGTTTTAAATGATTATATTGGAAAAGATTATGTGATAAAGTCGGTTGACGGTCATGGCGGAAGCCAGGTTTTTTCATTAAACGATGATGGTACGAAACATGGTTCATATAGAAAAAACAGAGATAATGCAAAAAATAATATATATAAAGCACTACAAGGGCATGACTGTGTGTTACAAAAGCGTATAGACAGTGACAGTAATGACATCAGGGTGTATATTGTTTTTGGAAAAATATATGCAGCCGTTTTAAGGCATGGGAATGATGGGTTTAAATCAAATTTTTCTCTCGGGGGAAGTGTAGAGGAATATTTTCCGGATGAAGAGCAGAAAAAAAACATAGAGAAGTTTATAGAAGCATTTGGAGCAGAGCAGCTTTCTATGGCTGGAATAGACTTTATTCTGACAAGAGACGGCAATCTGATTTTTAATGAGCTTGAGGAGATGGTTGGTTCAAGAATGTTGTATAATTGCTCAAAACATGATATAGTAAGAGAATATGTAGAACAAATTGCGAAATTGCAGGAAAGAGGTACAGTATGAAGAGTGACATCGAAATAGCACAGGAAGCAGAAATGATTCATATTCGTGAGGTTGCAAAACAGCTTGATATTACAGAGGATGATTTGGAACTTTACGGAAAATATAAAGCAAAACTTACTGATGAGCTTTGGGAACAGGTAAAAGACAGAAAAGACGGAAAACTTATACTTGTTACAGCCATAAATCCGACACCGGCAGGTGAGGGAAAGACAACCACATCTGTGGGTATAGGACAGGCGATGGCAAAACTCGGAAAGAAAGCAGCTATTGCACTTCGTGAGCCATCACTTGGACCTTGTTTTGGTATAAAGGGCGGCGCAGCAGGCGGCGGATATGCACAGGTTGTTCCTATGGAAGAATTAAATCTTCATTTCACGGGAGATTTTCATGCGATTACTTCAGCAAACAATCTTTTGGCAGCTATGCTTGATAACCATATCAAGCAGGGAAATAAGCTTGGTATTGACACAAACCAGATTGTATGGAAACGCTGTATGGACATGAATGACCGAGTTCTCAGAAATATTGTTGTAGGACTTGGCAGACCGGTTGACGGTGTTGTCAGAGAGGATCATTTCATAATCTCTGTTGCATCTGAGATTATGGCCATACTTTGTCTTGCCGACAACATGAAAGACTTAAAGGAAAGACTCGGAAGAATGATTGTTGCATACAACTATGAGGGAAAGCCTGTTACAGCGGCTGAGTTAAATGCGGTTGGTGCAATGGCAGCACTTTTGAAAGATGCAATCAAACCAAATATGGTTCAGACATTAGAGCACACACCGGCATTTGTACATGGTGGTCCTTTTGCAAATATCGCACACGGATGTAACAGTGTACGAGCTACAAAAACATCACTCAAACTTGCTGATTATACTATTACAGAGGCAGGTTTTGGAGCAGATCTCGGAGCAGAGAAATTCTTTGATATTAAATGCCGCATGGCAGGTTTAAAACCGGACGCAGTTGTACTTGTCGCAACAGTAAGAGCATTAAAATACAATGGTGGTGTTCCAAAGGACAAACTTTCTGAAGAAAATCTTGCTGCTTTAAAGAAAGGTATTGTAAATCTTGAAAAACATATTGAGAATGTTGCTAAGTTTGGTGTGCCTTGTGTAGTTACACTCAACAGATTTGTGACAGATTCAGAGGCAGAACTTGATTATGTCAAGAATTTCTGTGAGGAAAGAAATTGCGATTTCGCACTTTCAGAGGTCTGGGAAAAAGGTGGCGAAGGCGGAATTGAACTCTGCAAAAAGATTATCAATACACTTGAGACAAAGGAAAGCCACTTTAAGCCACTTTATGATACAAATCTTTCAATCAGAGAAAAAATTGAGACTATTGCAAAGGAAATTTACGGTGCAGCCAGTGTTACATATGATGCGGCAGCTTCTAAGGCAATTGACAGACTTGAAGAACTCGGTTATGGAAATACACCTATCTGTATGGCAAAGAACCAGTATTCATTGTCAGATGATGCAAAGAAACTTGGAAGACCTGAAAACTTTAATATAAATATAAGAGAAGTTTATGTCTCTGCCGGTGCAGGATTTGTAGTTGCTATCACAGGAACAGTAATGACAATGCCGGGACTTCCGCTTCATCCTGCTGCTGAGAGAATTGACGTAAATGATGATGGAGTTATCGTAGGATTATCATGATGATTTTTGACTATATTCACAAAAAAAGCATATTGTGTATGCTTGTGATAGCATTTGCTTTTGTTTTGTGTGGCAATACAAAAAACACCTCGGCACAGAGTGTGTTCAATGATGAGGCAGGTTTTTATTATACTGAAAATGTGGCAAATGGAACATATAACGTTGCAGCTTACAATGGAACAGATATGTCGGTGACAATTCCAAGTTATTTTAACGGAGGGGAAGTAGTATCAGTACTTACTAACGCATTTAGCAATAAGGATATTACGGATGTGTATATTCCGGATACAGTAAAAACATTGGGAGACAATGCATTTGGCTATTGCACGAAGTTAAAAAATGTACGACTTTCAGCAAAACTTACTTCAATCCCTATAACATGTTTCAGCAATTGCAAGTTGTTGAAAGCAATTTCCATACCTGTGTCATGCACTCAGATAGGATATGATGCATTTGCATCATGTACAAGTTTGTATCAGATAAGTGTATCAAAAGCAGTCAAAGTAATCGCTTCATCAGCATTTGAGGGCTGCAACAGAAACATACTTACAGTAGTTGCACCAAAAAGTTCATATGCTGCCAAGTTTGCTAAAAAATACGGCATTATGACGACAACGACAAAGTCTGCAAAGCTTTCAAGTAAAAGCAGAAAAATGATTATAAAAGAAAAAATTCAGCTTTACCTGTATAATTCACCGCAAAAACCTAAGTGGAAAAGCAATCATTCATCGATTGTCAGTGTAAACAGCAAGGGAAAGATTACAGCAAAAAAAAATGGCAAGGCTACGATTACGGCAGTATGTGGTACAAAGTCATATAAATGCAGCATAACGGTAAAGACAAAGACTGTAAATTCGATGCTGCGTGTTATATACAGCCAATATGTCAAAGATAGTATGAACGATTACGAAAAGATAGCGGCTGCGCATAAATGGCTTATACAAAACGTCAAATATGATAAGAGATTATATACTAAAGGTGATGTTCCGTGGGTAAGCCATACCGCTAGGGGAGCGTTAAAGTATGGAATAGCAGTGTGTGACGGATATTCAAAAGCGTTTATGATGATAATGGAGCATTATAATATTCCGTGTATGATGGTCACGGGAGGGCAGCATGCATGGAACCTAGTTAAGATAAAAAATAAATGGTATCATGTTGACTGTACATTTGATGACCCTATTGTAAATTGGAGTTTCAATAATACTCATGTATATAAGACATACTTTTTAAAGACGGACGCGTATATGTCAAAGGATCATACATGGCTTAGAAAGTATTTTCCTAAGGCAAAATCTACTACAGTTGATAAAAAATACAGAACAAAGTAAAAGAAGAAATACAGACTAAAAAACTTAAAAATAAAAACTCAAAACAATGTTTACCGATACAGGTAATGATGTTTTGAGTTTTTTGTTTACAAAATATTGACACATAAATTATCTGCCATGAAATAAATATAATGCTGCAAGCAAATGTACTGATTATAAGTTATAAAAATCAGTTTCCCTTAAATTTTGATTCGCAGTAAACACATCTGTATATTCTGTGTTCACGGTTGGTGAGCTTAAATTTGTGAGGAAGTTCCTGCTCTATGGATGTTATACAGCGTGGGTTTTTGCACTTGATTATGTTTGTTACGGTTTCAGGTAATTCAAGTGTATGTTTTCCGACGATTCTGTTGTCTTTTATAAAGTTGATTGTTATCTTGTGGTCAAGAACTCCCAATACATTTAAATCTACATCAAGATTACCTTCTATTTTTATGATGTCTTTTCTGCCCATTTTACTGCTTTTAGCATTCTTTATTATGGCTACCTGACAGTCCATCTTTTCAAGATTGAGATATTCGTATATCTTCATGGCTCCGCCCGCCTGAATATGGTCGATTACGATTCCTTCGCTTAAACCGCTTATATTAAGCATATTATGACTCCCCTTTCTTTGTTAAGAACATATTTTAAAATATAAATTATAAATCTTATTGAAAACGAATGGAGTGGTGCATTAACACTTATCTTTGAGTCCGAGCAATGTTATGATAAGTGCCATTCTTACATAAACTCCAAATTTAACCTGTTTAAAGTAGACGGCTCTCGGGTCGTTATCTACATCCGTTGAAATTTCGTTTACACGAGGAAGAGGATGGAGAACATACATATCGTCTCTTGCAAGTTTCATTTTCTCACTGTCAAGTATAAAACTGTCTTTTAATCGTATGTAATCCTCCTCGTTAAAGAAGCGTTCGCGCTGAACTCTTGTCATGTACAGGATATCAAGCTCAGGCATATATTTTTCAAGTTCATTTGTCTCGACATATTCAATATTTTTTGCGTCGAGAACTTCCTGTCTGAGATAGTCAGGTATTTTAAGTTCATTTGGTGATATAAGAATAAAACGCACATTTTCGTATCTTACCATTGCATTGATAAGAGAGTGTACTGTACGGCCAAATTTTAAATCTCCACACATTCCGATGGTCATATTGTCAAGACGGCCTTTAAGTGTTTTTATGGTCAAAAGGTCTGTAAGAGTCTGTGTTGGGTGGTTGTGACCGCCGTCACCTGCATTTATAACAGGAATTTCAGAATACATAGATGCAACTGTCGGAGCACCTTCTTTCGGATGGCGCATAGCGCATATGTCTGCATATGAAGAGATAACTCTTATAGTATCTGCAACGCTTTCTCCTTTTGATGCCGAACTCGAATCAGCCGAAGAAAAACCAAGTACCTTACCGCCGAGATTAAGCATTGCAGCTTCAAAACTAAGACGTGTTCTTGTACTTGGTTCATAAAATAATGTAGCTAATTTTTTTCCATCGCATACATGGGAATACTTTTCAGGATTCTGCATAATAGCTTGTCCTAAGGATAGAATTTCATTTAATTCTTCAATAGATAAATCAAGTGGACTTATTAAATGTCTCATGGTTACCCCCTATAAAATGTATTTTTCTAATTTTACTACAATGATTGAAAGTATTCAATAGTGTCATATAAAAAAATTGAATTATTTTGTTTTTTATTGCTTTGACGCATAGAGATATAAACTTTCCAGCTATTTACATATATCACTATGCTTATCAAATGATTTTTTACTTATAGATTATAAGAATATATGATATTTGAGATATATGAATTGATTTAATCAAAATGGGAAATCTTATCATTAGCAAATATTGATTTATGAGAAAAGTTAGTATAAACTAACCTAAAAGGAAACTTATATCAGGCGTACATGAATATAAGTGACCTCATTTACTTACAACAGTATTGCAAATTGATTATAATAATGTGCGCAGAAACGAGGAAAAATATGTCATATTTGGAAATTGAAAAAGTAGTAGGCAGAGAGATTCTTGATTCGAGAGGGAATCCAACGGTTGAGGCAGAGGTTTATCTTATTGATGGATCTGTAGGCAGGGGAACTGCTCCTTCTGGTGCATCGACAGGTGAATTTGAGGCACTTGAACTTAGAGACGGAGATAAAGAAAGATACCTTGGAAAAGGTGTTACAAAGGCGGTAACCAATATCAATGGTACAATAAATGACGTTCTTACAGGAATGGATGCGTCAGACATATATGCCATAGACGCTGCAATGATTAAAGCAGACGGAACAAAAGGAAAAACAAATCTTGGTGCAAATGCAATTTTAGCTGTTTCAATTGCATGCTGCCGTGCAGCTAGTATTGCCCTTGACATTCCTCTTTACAGATTTTTGGGCGGAATTTCAGGAAACAAACTTCCGGTTCCTATGATGAATATTGTAAACGGTGGATGCCATGCACTTTCATCAGGACTTGACGTTCAGGAATTTATGATAATGCCTGTCGGAGCACCTTCATTTAAGGAATGCCTGCGCTGGTGTGCAGAAGTATTCCACGCATTAGCTGCGATTCTTAAGGAGAGAGGACTTGCAACATCAGTAGGAGATGAGGGAGGATTTGCACCGGCATTAAAATCTGACGAGGAGGCTATTGAGACAATTCTTGAAGCAGTAAAAAAAGCAGGATACGATCCTGAAAAAGATTTCCGTATTGCTATGGATGCCGCATCATCTGAATGGAAGACAGGAAAAGTCGGAGAATATAAACTTCCGAAAGCCGGAACCGTATACTCATCTGAACAGCTTATCGAACATTGGAAATCACTCGTAGAGAAATATCCTATTATCTCTATCGAAGATGCACTTGACGAGGAAGACTGGGAAGGATGGCAGAAGCTTACAAAAGAGCTTGGAGACAAGGTTCAGCTTGTCGGGGATGACCTTTTTGTTACAAATACTGAAAGACTTGCAAAAGGTATTAAACTCGGCTGTGGAAACTCAATCCTCATTAAACTCAATCAGATTGGTTCTGTATCAGAAACACTTGAAGCTATCAAGATGGCACACAAAGCAGGATACACAGCTATTAGTTCACATCGTTCAGGAGAAACAGCAGACACAACTATAGCAGACCTTGCGGTTGCATTAAATACATGCCAGATTAAGACAGGAGCACCAAGCAGAAGTGAGCGTGTTGCTAAATACAATCAGCTTTTGCGCATAGAGGAAGAACTCGAGGAGAGCGCAGTATATCCCGGAATGGATGCATTCAATGTAGAATAATTCATCATTTAAAAATCTACTCTTGAAAAAACAAAATAAAAGTAATAATATATGCAAGGGCAAAAATATAATTTTTGCTCTTGTTTTTCGTTAAAACATTATAAAAACATTGATTTTATATATTTTTGAAAGGATTTTGATAAAAATGAGCAATGTTAAAGTCGGAAAGAGTAAACAGATAGATATGCTTAACGGCAGTCTTATTGATAAAATACTTGTTTTTGCAATACCTATTGCGCTTAGCAGTATTTTGCAGCAGATGTTTAATGCTGTTGATGTGGCGGTAGTCGGAAGGTTTGCGAGCAGTACGGCGCAGGCGGCAGTTGGCGGAAACGGAGCTTTGATAAATCTGCTGTTAAATCTTTTTATAGGAATTTCAGTGGGGGCAAATGTTGTTATTGCAAAATATATAGGGCAAGGAAGAATCAACAAAATAAAAGGGGCGGTACATACAGCAATGCTTATCGCCGTGTTAAGCGGTATCATATTGCTTTTTCTTGGTATTTCGGTTGCAAAACCAATACTTGAGCTTATGGGAACGCCATATGATGTAATAGACCAGGCAGTAGTGTATCTAAGATTATATTTTGCGGGAATGCCGTTTATAATGGTTTACAATTTCGGAGCATCTATTTTGAGAAGTATTGGTGATACAAAAAGACCGCTTATATGTCTTATAGTTGCAGGAATTACCAATGCAATAATAAATCTTACATTGGTGATTGTCTTTCATATGGGAGTAGCCGGTGTAGGAATTGGAACAGTTGTATCAAATATGATAAGCTCATCGATGGTTGTGTATTTTCTTATAAAAGAGAAAGACCCGATAAAATTGTATCCTAAGGAGCTTAAAATACATAAGATTGAATTGCTTAGAATGCTTAAAATCGGTATTCCTGCCGGTCTTCAGGCAATGGTATTTTCGGTTGCCAATGTGTTTATTCAGGCTGAATTAAATAAATACGGTTCAGATGCAGTTGCAGGTTCAGCCGCAGGTCTTAATTATGAGTACATAGCATATTTTATGATTTCAGCATTTAACCAGGCGACTATGACATTTACTAGCCAGAATTTTGGCGCAAAAAAATATGACAGATGTAAGAAAATATATAGGATAACAATGACATTGGCCATAGTGGTTACAATAGTAATGTGCGGTTGTTTTTTGATGTGGAGAGGATTTTTTATAGGAATATTTACATCTGAACCTAAAGTGGCGCACTATGCGGCAGTAAGAATGATACGTCTTTTAAGTTTTTATTTCCTGATACCTACATATGAGATAGCAGGTTCGACGCTGAGAGGAATGGGGTATTCAATGACACCGGCTGTTATCACAGTATTTGGGACATGTGTATTCAGATTGGCATGGATATACACGGTGTGCAGAAAATTTAAGGGATTTGAAGTTCTGATGAATGTTTATCCGGTATCATGGGTGATAACAGGTGCTTTGGTATTGATTAGTTATTATATTATACGAAGAAAAGTTTTTAATAAAAAAGGGCAAAACCAGCGTTTAGCGGTATTTTAGATAATCTATAAATTTTTTTGTTGCAAGTGACGCATTTTTGCTGCTTTTTAGGGCGAGTCCAATCTGTCTTTTTGCAACAACATCAAGTGGTCTTGTCATTATGTTAAAAGGTTTCTTTTGTAATATGAGTTCCGGAAGAATACTTACGCCGAGACCGTGTTCTACCATTGACATAATCGCATAATCATCCCATGTTGTAAACTGGGTGTTTGGTTTTATATTATTTTCTTTGAAAATGGCAGAAATCTCAGTATTTTTATCTTTTTCAAGCAGCATAAACGGTTCCTTTGAAAGTTCTTTTAAGGGAACTTTTTTGTATTTTAAAAGAGGATGTTTTTTTGGCAGTATGGCAAGGAAAACATCTTCTTCTAGAAAAATTGTCTCAACACCGGTAGAAACAGGGAGACAAAGAAAACCGCAGTCAACACGTCCGTCTAAAATCCAGGCTTCTATTTCGTCATAATCACCTATGAGAAGTTCGTATTCAATATTTGGATAATCTTTTTTGAATTCTTTAATAATATTGGGAAGCCAGTAGGTTGCCACACTTGAAAAAGTGCCTATTCTTATAATACCTGATGAAAGGTCATTTAAGCTATCTATCTCGATTTGTAATCTTTCAAAATCATCACATATTTTTTTTGCAAAAGGAAGTATCCTGAGTCCGTCAGACGTGAGTTTGACACCGGAGTGGTCTCTTTCAAGCAGACACATGTTCCATTCTTTTTCTAAATCACCAATCATTCTGCTGATGCCGGATTGAGAGTAATTTAAAATCTCGGATGCTTTAGTAAAACTTCCATATTCAACTGTTTTCACAAATGACATGTATTTCTGGATATTCATTTCCATTTTGCAGATTCTCCGTTTAATAATATATTTTATCTGATAAAATTGTACACTTATTAAAAAGTAACATCATAAATAAATATATCTTTTATAGAGAATGTTTGTCAAGGTTCTGCAGTCAGTTTTATGGAGATTATACATACAATTCAAGGTCGTGCATAAAATCTTCCATAATAAAATAAACCTCTTTTCTGTGCATGTTTTGTTTATTAAGCTGTGATTATTATGGGATATATTGTTAAAATTATGCATGTAAGAATAAAAAGGTAAAAATTTCCGTATTGACATATATATATAATGGTGTATTATATAAAATGCAACTTGGTTGCAAATGCAAATTATTTGCGAATTGAAAAGTGAATTCATGAAACAGTAAGAAGGAGGAAGAGATTATGCTTGAAGTGGTAGAAGACACACTTATTGACGGACTGAAATTAGTACCGTTTTTATTTATAACATATCTTTTTATGGAAATTCTTGAACATAGGATGAATAATAATGTCAGACAGAAAATAGTAAAAGCGGGAAAGACGGGGCCTGTATGGGGCGGAATTTTAGGAGTTCTACCACAGTGCGGTTTTTCTACGGCGGCGGCGAGTCTTTATTCTGGAGGAATAATAACAGTTGGAACGCTTATAGCGGTTTTTATGTCAACTTCCGATGAGATGCTGCCCATTCTTATATCAAGGGCATCAGGAGCAGGAATGATTTTAAAAATTCTTGCCGTGAAGGTTGTGATAGCTGTGATTTCAGGTCTTGTGGCAGAATATGTTTATGTAAAGATTTTCTTGAAGAAAGAAAGGGAGCCGGATATTCATACGGTATGTGAAGAAGAACATTGTCACTGTGAGGACGGTTCTTTAGTTTCAGCGATAAAACATACTATAAAGATAACGATATATATCATAATCATTTCGTTTGTTTTAAATGTGATAACACATTTTTGGGGAATTGAAAACATGGAAGGTCTGTTTTCGTCTGTACCTGTGATTGGAGTGCTTTTATCTGCACTTATAGGTCTTATTCCAAATTGTGCGTCATCTGTTGTTATTACGGAGTTTTATCTTGACGGGGTTATAAGTGCCGGTTCTATGATGGCAGGACTTCTTGTTAATGCAGGTGTAGGCATGCTGGTACTTTTCAGGCTTAACAGGCACATAAAACAGAATTTAAGCATTGTTTTGGCGATGTATTTTCTTGGAGTGTTCTGGGGATTTGTAATACAGATTGCAGGTATTACATTTTAGATATATATTAAAGATAAAGAAATGAGGTAAATATGCAGGGATATTCAACACCGAGCAGAAAAAGGATATTAGAGTACCTTGAGGAGAATAAAAGCAGAACCGTTACAGTGGCAGATATTGAAAACTATCTTGCAAAAAAAGAATGTGCAGTAAACAAGACCACGATATACAGGTTTTTGGAAAAACTGATATTAGAAAAGAAAGTTGTAAAATATGTTGCACAGAAAGGAAAACAGGCAACATTTCAATATATTGAGGATGGACATCACTGTGAACAACATCTTCATCTGCAATGCACAAAATGTGGACGTATATTTCATCTTGAATGCGATTTTATGGGTGAGATTGCAATGCATATTCAAAGGGAACACGGTTTTTATATAGAATGCAAAAAATCTATTATATATGGAATATGCAAGGATTGTGTAAAAAAATAATAAAATATTTGTTGAAAGTGCATAAAGTTTTTGGTAAAATAATTTAAAAGAAACTAAACAACATAAGTTTATTGTAAATTATTTTGAGGAGGATCTATGAACAAAAATCTTTTTGCAAAAAATCCGCCGATGGGGTGGAACAGTTATGATTATTATGACACATCAGTAAATGAAGAACAGATAAGAAAAACAGCAGAGTATATGGCTGAAAATCTTAAGGAATACGGTTGGGAATACGTTGTTGTTGATATAGAATGGTACAGCTATGACACAGGAAGCCAGAGAGATAAATATCAGTATATTCCGTTTTGGAAAGTTGAGATGGACGAATATTCAAGACTCCTTCCATGTGTTGACAAGTTTCCGTCATCAAAAGGCGGTAACGGTTTCAAACCGTTAGCTGATTATATACACAGTCTCGGACTTAAATTTGGTATACATATCATGCGTGGTATTCCAAGACAGGCAGCACATGAGCACACAAAGATTCTTGGAAGCAATGTACTTGCAAATGATATTGCAGACCCTTCAAATATCTGTGAATGGAATCCGGATATGTATGGTATACGCCCTGAGGCAGAGGGAGCACAGGAATATTATGATTCTATTTTTGGATTATATGCTCAGTGGGGTGTTGATTTTATAAAGTGTGATGACATCTGCCGTATGGATATGCCGTCTGCAAAAAAAGAGATTGAAATGCTTTACAATGCTATTCAGAAATGCGGACGTGAGATAGTATTAAGCCTTTCACCGGGACCGGCAAAGATTGAGGAAGCATGGCATTATGAGAAATATGCAAATATGTGGAGAATTACCGATGATTTCTGGGACAGATGGGAATTGCTTCTCCCTATGTTCTGGCGTTGTGAACTTTGGCAGAACCATGTAAGCGAGGGATGTTTCCCTGATTGTGATATGCTTACACTCGGAAAACTCGGAAAAGGTTTCGGACATGAGTGGGAGTGCAATTTTTCACATGATGAACAGATAACACTCATGACACTTTGGAGTATATTCCGTTCTCCTCTTATGCTTGGTGCAGATCTTTTACAGCTTGATGACTGGACAAAGAAACTTATTACAAACAAGGATGTCCTTGGACTTTTAAAACATTCAGAAGGTGCAAGACAGATTGAGAGAGATGATGAGCATGTTATCTGGTGTTCAAAGGATACAGAGGACGGTTCATATTATATGGCAGTATTCAACTTAAAAGAACAGAATTGTGATGTGACAATTCCTTGGGAGGATGTTACAAATTATGGAGTGACATGCAGAAAGGCTGTTGAGCTTTGGAGCCATGAAGAAATAGATTTTACAGACAAAGAAAATGTGTTTGTAGCGTCACACGGAGCGAAATTATTTAAAATACTGTAATTTGTAAAAGAATGCCATGTTAAAAATTACATAGGAAAAAATGCCGTGCATTGGTTAATGCACGGTATTTTTGATTTTTTTTCGGTGTTTTGAACATATTTTGAACGTGGTTGAAAAAAACTTGCATAATTTATTACTGTATGATATAATACGACACGTTGTTTAAAACTGCATAAAAAACTTTGGTATAAAATTGGAAACGACACATGTGTGACTTATCACCTGATTAACGAACAACACACATGTATTTTTTATGCCCATTTTTAGAAAAAGGAGATATTAAATTATGCAGAGAACGAAACTTCAAAACTTTATTTTTACTGTTGTTATGGCATTTATCATGGTATATGGAATGGTATGTTATAATATTGCCCTTGATAAGGGTGGAATGAGCAATGAAATATTTTTGATAGCTTTTCATGAGATGCCTATTATGTGGCCAATTGCTGTTATTCTTGAAATGTTTGTTTTTGAGAAACTTGCGGTAAAACTTGCATTTAGATTTGTAAGACCGGGAAAAGACAGTGAGTTTATGGTGACAATAGCGATTTCATCAATGATAGTTGCACTTATGTGTCCTACAATGAGCCTTATTGCAACAGTATTATTTGCACATCCGGGTTCACAGGTTGTAGCCGTATGGCTTCAGAAATATATATTAAATTTCCCAATGGCATTTTTCTGGCAGACATTTATAGCAGGTCCGCTTGTGAGAAATGCATTTAAAATATTTGAAAGTGGAAACAATGTAGAGAGTGAAGAAAAACAGGCTGCTTAGAAGATTATGAAAATTTATAAGACCTGATATTATATATTAAACTAAACCGCCCCAAAGAGCCGAAATTTAAGTCTGACTTTTTGGGGCGGTGTTTTAATATAAAACACTGAAATTTAAAAATAATATTTTGTAGGGTATCCGTAATCATTATAGCGTGAGTTTACAATTATATATGGAACATCAACGCCGCTTATGATTTTATTTTTGGATGCTATAGCCTCATATTCATCTTTTGTGATTTTATTGTAAATTATAGGATATTTTGTGGCAGTGTTTTGATTTTTCCAAGGCATACACTGAATAACTCTTGGAATATTTTTAAAACTGCAGCCTTCAACTGTTATTTTTGAGACACCGCCTCTTATAAGGATTGCTCTGGTAGTATTACTTTTATCAAATGATGTGTATTTCCCTTTGGAGTTTTTGCCAATATTTATAAATTTTATATTGTTTAATGATATATTTTTCCAGTTCATCATTTCAATAGCACCGCTTACACAGTTTTTTATGGTGCAGTCAGATATTGTAATATTTGTGTGATATTTTTTTACGGAATACTGATGTGTTCCTATTGCTTTTTCAAGATTAGAGAATGTGCAATTTGTAATCTTTACATTTTTATTTGCGGTACAGTCATATTTGCTCCAGTCGTGAGTAAATCCTTTGGTTTTTTTGTCGGGAGTGTCAAGATTTATCGCTTCGGAAGTGTGACGTTTGCTTGACTTGTATCCTGTGAATGTACAATTGTTCACGACAACATTATTAGAGGCATCCATCTCAATAAAATGACCGTACTTCATGTTTTTAAATGTTATGCCGTCTATAGTGATGTTTTTGTTGTGACACATAACAAGTCCGATACAGTTTTGACCGTCTTTTCCCTTGTATGCCTGATCTATAACTGCCTTTCCGATAGAATATATTTTGACATTGTGTACACCATTATATTTACCGTGAACACCTTTTTTTGCAGCTTTTGACGGTTCGAGCAGTTCAAAAATACCACCGCTTGGCTGCATCTGTTTAGAGTTTGTTTTCATTGTCTTTTTGATTGTTACACCGTCTTTTAACTCGATTGTTACATTTGAAGGTATGTATAAAACGTTTGATATTTTATAAGTACCTTTTTTAAGAATAAGTTTTCCACCACCCTTTTTTTCAAGCATTTCCAAATATGAGCGGATAAGGAAATATTGTTTAGTTGTTGAATTATAAGCGGATGCATTTTTATAATTTCCTTTATAAACTGCTGAATTTGGCGATATTGTATAAGTTTTAGCGGCGGATACCATTTTTTGAATTTGAAGAGTTTTAGAATATGGTGTGGTAACAGCTATTGCAGAAAACATAGTGATACCGGCGAGCATAAATGATAAGTTCTTTTTTAACATTTGTTTTTTCCTCCATTTTTTCTGTTATGTATTTTATTATAACTAAAATTATAAAGAAAATCAAGAATATGAGGCGTAACAGGAAACGAATAAAATTTCAAAAATAATAAAATCTTAATACTATTGCTGCTCAAATCTGTTATACTTTAAATAGCGTATTAAGGAAAAATAAGGAAGTATACTAAAGTATATTGTACGGATTGGAGACAGGCATATGTTCTGCTTTCAAGTTGGGAGGAAATATTTATGAAGAATGGGAATTTTAAATATTTGACATTGTTTAGCTTTATTGTTGTACTTATTATTGTTGTTGCAGATACGACGATATGTGCCAGAAAAGATATTAGTCAGAAAAGTAAAAAAATATCTTCGGTTGTGAGTAAGGACACAACAAACAGTACTGACAATAAAAAAACATTAAAAAAATCTATTAAAAGTAAAGAAAATAAAATTTTAAACAGTTCAGGTACAAAAATCAAGACAAGATTCAATACTCCGGCAGGTTATAAAAGAAGTGTATCAGAAAATTCATTCGGAGAATTTTTAGAGAATTATCCGTTATATAGTGATGGCAGAAAAATCAGATTATATAATGGAAAATTAAGCAGTACGCAGAATGTACATGCGGCGGTTTTAAAAATGAATATGACTGATGGTGACTTACAACAATGCGCGGATTCTGTTATAAGGCTTTACGCAGAGTATTACTATAAACAGAAAAAATATAATAAGATAAAGTTTCACCTCACAAACGGATTTGAAGTTGACTTTTCAAGGTGGGGTCAGGGAATGAGAGTAAAAGTAGACGGAAACAAGACATACTGGGTGAAAAGTGGACAAAAAGACAGTTCATATAAAACATTTGAAAGTTATCTCAGGTTTGTCTTTGCCTATGCCGGAACTTTATCTATGGTTCAGGAGTCAAAGAAAATTTCTGAGAAAGATATAAGACCGGGAGATATTTTTATATATGGCGGAAGTCCGGGGCATGTTGAGATGGTTGTTGATGTATGTGAGAATAAATCAGGAGATAAAGCTTTTTTGCTGGGACAAGGGTATTTGCCAGCACAGCAGTTTCATATTCTTAAAAACCCGGATAATGAAAACGACCCTTGGTACTATGTATCAAAAATGAAATATCCGTTTAGAACAGCTGCAGTTACATTTAAAAAGGGTACGCTTATGCGACCGAATTATTAGATTTTGTGTACAGCAGTGTCCTGTGAAACTCAGATTATATGTGTGAACAGTAATGTTGCTTGCAGAATTCACAAAAAATTCACAATTTAATTAGCAGTCACACTTGACGAGTGCCAAATAAAGTGCTATAACACAATTGTATCAGAAAGATACCTAGTGATCACCAGGCGATTTCAAATTTTGCCTACAATTGCACTGATACTGATATGGTTTTATTACCATATTCGCAATTGCAAATTTTAATCGTTTTGGAGGAAAAGACAAATGAATACTTTAAAAGCAGAAAAAAGAAACGCAAAGGCTAAGGCATTAAGAAGAGAGGGTTATGTGACAGGAAATCTTTTCGGAAGAGAGATTGAGGGTTCTATCCCTGTAAAAATAGCTCAGAAAGATGTAAGCGAAGTATTACGTTATAATGACAAGGGAAGTCAGTTATTCCTTGAGGTTGAAGGAAAGAAGTATGATGTAGTCATTAAAGAAATTGATTACGATAATATGGCTAAGCATGTTTTAGATATAGAATTTCAGGCTTTAGTAAGCAATGAAAAGATTCACAATACCGCTGAAATTATTTTACTCAATAGAGAAAAAGTAGTTGAAGGTGTTTTGGAAGAGTTGCTTGAGGAAGTATCATATAAAGCATATCCTGCTGATCTTGTTGACAAGATTAAGTTAGATGTCGGAAGTCTCAGACTTGGAGATACAATTAAAGTTAAGGATCTTGATATTTCAAAGAATGATAAGATTGAGGTTACAACAGACCCTGAGACGATAGTTGTAAATGTTATTGCATCTAAGAACGATCAGACAGATGATGATGAAGATACATCAGAGACTGCAGCAGAATAGTTAATACATTTCTTAATTTTTCATTATATAAGAGGAAGTCAGAGTGTTAAATGCTCTGGCTTTTTCTTATGTTATAGGAAAATGCTGTAACATAGTGAGAAGTCAATAAGAATTGCAAAGCAATTCTTAGAGGGCAAAACGCGGGTTTTGCCCTTTTATACAAAATAATAAAAAGAATGGAGAAAAAAGATGGAATACTTAAAAATTATTATTCCCATACTCGTAGGAGCACTGATAGGATATTGTACAAATTACATTGCTATCAAAATGCTTTTCAAACCGCAGAAACCGATTCATGTATTTGGAAAGAAACTGCCATTTACACCCGGTGTTATTCCAAAGAACAAATCGAGAATAGCTGCGGCTGTCGGTAAGGCAGTGGGACAAAATCTTTTTACAAATCAGGATATAGTAAATGCGATAACAGAGTCCGGACTTAAAAATAATCTATCAGAAAAAATCATGGATACTGCCTTTAACACAGACAGTTCAATAAAAGATTATATAGATAAATATTATTCTAAAAAGTCCGGTGAAAATGATGACTTGATACAGACAGAACTTTCAAAAGAAGTCGATTATGATGCAAGTGATTATGATGATGTTATCATTGAAGAAACGGATTACGATAAAATAAAAAACAAAGTGAGCGATGTTATTACATTAAAAATTTTAGGTGCATTTGAAAAGATTGATTTAAATGCCATGGTATCACAGATTGCCAGTAAGACTTTATCTGAAAAGGTAAAAGGTACCATGATGGAGATGTTTTTAAACGAATCTACCGTATCAGCAATGTCGGCACCAATAGGCAATTCAATAGCAGAATATATAAAAAATCACGGTGAGGAGATTATTTATCCTCTGGTTGATACTGAGGTCGACTCATTTATGGAAAAGCCGGTGAGTGAAAATCTTGAAGAATTGGGATTAGATACCAATATCTTAGAGTCATCTGTAAATAAACTTTTCGATACGGCAGTTTCAAAATGTAGCAGCATGATTTCTGAATATATTGATATACCGGGAATTGTTGAAAGTAAGATAAACAAAATGGATGTCAGTGAACTTGAAGAACTTGTTATGCAGGTCATGAAAAATGAACTTCAAACAGTCATAAATCTTGGTGCTCTTATAGGTGCTGTTATTGGAATTATAAACATATTTTGGTAATGATACAATGTATCAATAACTATATTGACTGCAAATGTTAATTAGTGTAGCATGAAATAGTAGTTAGATATATCTAACAAAAGTTACACAATGTCAATTCTGCATGTGTAGATTATACATGTGGCTAACATTTGCAGGAGGTTATATGAGAACAAATGTACTTTACATGTTGAAAAGTATGGATAAACAGGATGTAGGATTACAGCTTGCATTACAATGTGCACCGGTTATTACAGGGATAAAAGTGTCCAATCTATTTATAATTGATAAAAACATGGTTGAAGAATTATATGATATTATTGACGGAACGGATATATCTGCATTTTTTCTTTACGAAGATGAAATTAAAGCAAATATTCTTCTATACAGAAAGAAGGAACTTCAGCAGTATCTTTTGAGAAAAGAAAATCAGAAATTTATCAGAAATTTTGGGTATGAAAGCGTCTATATTGACGATCTGTTGCCTGAGTTTGCAATAAGATTTTCTATTTATCAGCTTACACAGGGGGAGTTTCCACATGAGATGGGGATATTGCTTGGTTATCCCGTAGAGGATGTAGAGGGATTTATAAGTAATAACGGAAAAAACGAATTATACACAGGTTACTGGAAAGTATACGACAATCTACCTGAAAAACTCGTTCTGTTTAATTATTATGAAGCGGCGAGGGAACATTTTATATGTCTTTTGGCAAAAGGGATGGATATGAGCAGTATACTTATGATGTATAACCGTGCAAGAAAAAAATACTTGCAATTTCAAATAAATTGAAGTAAAATAAAAGATAAAGACTATTAAAACTCTTTGCACTGCATATATTTACTACAGTACAAACTGAGCAGGCCGACACATAGGAGCCGGGTCACATTAGTGACAGTGGATTATTATAGTCAGACGATTATTTCTCCACGGGACAGTAGTTACTTGATTTATACTGACCCGTGGTCTTTTTTACTCAAATTTTGAAAGTGAAAGTCCGGGAAAGTATGGATTTTCACTTTTTTAATGTTATAGGAAACTTTGGTATTAAGTATGCAAAGTATGAGTGCTCAGTTAAAAAAGGAGGTTTTATTATGGCGAATGTAAATAATTATGAAAAGACGGCTATGAAAGTATCAATTGTGAGTATTATCTGGAATTTGATTTTATCTGTCGGAAAGCTTTTTGCGGGAATTTTTGCAAATTCCGGGGCAATGATAAGTGATGCAGTCCATTCGGCATCTGATGTTTTCAGCACGGTTATTGTTATGATAGGAGTAAAGATTTCAAGCAGGGATTCTGATACCGAGCATCCATATGGACATGAGAGACTTGAATGTGTTGCCGCCGTAATTCTTGCCACGGTGCTTGCTGCAACAGGTTTAGGTATAGGGTATGGAGCAGTTGCAAAAATCTATTTTGAAAATTACAATGTATCAATGCCCGGAATTTTGGCTCTTGTTGCTGCAATTGTGTCAATTTTAGTAAAAGAAATGATGTTTTGGTATACGAGATATTATGCCAAAGTTATAGATTCAAGTGCTCTTATGGCTGATGCATGGCATCACAGATCAGATGCACTTTCTTCAATCGGTGCACTTATAGGTATTGCCGGGGCAAGGCTTGGATTTGGCATTATGGAGCCATTAGCATCTGTTGTTATCTGCATTTTTATCGAAAAGGCCGCATTTGATATATTTATGGATGCCGTAAATAAAATGGTAGATAAAGCTTGTGACAATGATGTGGTTGATAAATTAAAGGATTGTGCGTTAAGTATTCCAGGTGTCGAAAATATTGACTTGTTAAGAACAAGGGTATTTGGCAATAAGATATACGTTGATATGGAGATTGCAGCAGATGGTACAAAGACGTTGAATGAAACACATGCTGTTGCAGAAAATGTACATGATGCAATAGAAAAGAATTTTCCGAAAGTAAAACATATAATGATACATGTCAATCCAACTGTAAAATAAAAAAAGGATTTTGATGAGATGACAGCTAAAGATAAGAAAAATATAAAGAAAACAAAAGCAAATAATATTTTTACAAATAAGAGTATGGTGGTTGTTTTTGCGGTTATCGCAATGTTTTCTTGGGGATGTGCATTTCCTTTTATAAAAATCGGAATGCGTGAGTTTGCCATTGCTGTTGATGACACGGCAGGTAAGATGTTGTTTGCAGGTGTCAGATTTTTATCTGCCGGGATAATCACACTTATAATTTCTTTCTTTAAAAATAAGGATATAAAAATAAATTCCACAATGGATTTTTTATGGCTTATTTTGTACGGAGCAGTAAATACAGGTTTTCACTATTTCTGTTTTTACATGGGACTATCCAATTGCAGTGGAAGCAAGGCGTCTATCATAGACTCTCTTGGAACTTTTTGGCTTATATTTTTAGCTGCAATAATTTTTAAAGAAAAGATTAACGCAAATAAAATTGCAGGATGCATTTTTGGATTTTCGGGTATTGTAATAGCAAATTATACAACAGACATGATTGGAGGTCTTTCATTTAATGGAGAGGGATTTCTTCTTATAAGTACATTCTGTGCTGCATTTGGAGGCGTTATAACAAGAGTTGTTACGGTAAACAGAAAGATAAGCGTGATTAAAGCGACAGGGTATGGATTGTCGATTGGAGGTATAATGCTTCTTATAGGAGGTATTGTTTTAGGCGGAAGTGTTGAGAGAATAACATTAAAAGGTATTTTTGTAATGGCGGGGCTTGTATGTATTTCTGTAATAGGTTTTGTTTTGTATAATCAGCTTTTGTCATACAATCCTGTGGGGCAGATTGCAATATTCAATGCACTTATTCCGGTTTTCGGAACACTCACATCGTGTATTCTGACTGGGGAGAAATTTTATTTTAAATATACGGTATCAATCATATTGGTAGCTGCCGGAATATGGTTTGTAAATAGGGACAGCTTTAAGGAAAAATAAAAAATCATGCGTAATCTCTTGCAAATATCGGGCATAAGTAATATACTAAATATGTTTAATATACATATAGTAAATAGATTTTTGGAGGGTGTCATGGCAAGAAGCACAAATTCATCAAAAAAGAATACAACTACAACAAAGAAAGCAGAAGCAGTAAAGACTGCACCTGTCACAAAGGAAAACGTAACAGAAAAAGATGAAAATGTTACAACGGCAAATGAAATTAAAAATGAAGTTAAAAAAGAAACAGAGAAAGTGATTTCTAAAGAGACAGAAAAAACAGAATCTAAAAAAGTGGCAAAGAAACCGATTGAAAAAAAGGAAGCTGTCAAAGAGCCTGAAGCAACAAAAGAGGAAGCAGTAAAGGCAGATACAAAGGTAGTCTCTGCTAACACAAAGAAAGAAAGTGCACAATCTGCACCAAAGAAGAGGGGAAGAAAGCCGGGAAGCAAAAACAAACAGAAAGAGCAGCTTACACCTGAGGTATATGTACAGTATCACGGAGAAGAAGTTGAACAGAGTGCTATCATAGAAAAGATTAAAGAACAGTATGTGTCAGAGGGACACAGAGCCGGAAATATTAAGTCATTAAAACTTTATTTAAAACCGGAAGACAGAGCTGCATATTTTGTTATAAATGATCGCTATGCCGGAAAGGTTGATTTGTTTAATTTTTAAATAAAAATAAATTTTAGGTGTTGTAAAAAGGCAAGATTATTTTAGTCTTGTCTTTTTATGATAATACAGTCTGTTTTGGAGAGATACGATGATAAATATCCTTATATCAGTTGTATGTGTAGTAATTATTGGGATATTATACTGCATATACAAATGCAGAAAATCAGGTACAAAAGTAGCAGAATCAATATCAAGGTTATTATTCATAGCTCTTGTGACAGTTATTAGTTATTTAGTGTTTGGATTTTCTGATAATAATATGATTGCATATATTTTTGCAACAATATATTGTTGTTCAATAGATTGGGTTTTAATTGGTCTGTTTGATTTTACGGGAATTTATACCGAATATTCTTTTTTAAATAAAAGAATAAAAGGAATATTGTATATTATTGCTGCGATAGATAATGCATTATTGCTTTTAAATATTCCTTTTCATAATGTTTTTTTAGTAGAAAAAAATATTTTTTTCAAAGTGATTTTAACAGTATAGCTGATTTTGGTGTTGTTTTTTATATGCATTTAGGATTTTCATATATAATTGTTATAGCTATTATGGCGGTTATGGTCAGGAAAATTATGACAGTTCCGGAGTTTTACAGGAAAAAGTACAGTATTGTTTTAAGTACATTTCTGACTGTGATTTTTTTAAATGCAATATTTGTATGTACTGATTTGTCATTTGACATATCAATACCATTTTATATGATTGCGGCGGTGTTTATAAGTTATTGTGCGGTAAGTTTTATGCCTAATGGACTTGTAGAAAAAACACTTTCACTGGTAGTAGATGATATGAACAGTGGCATAATATGTTTTGATTTTCAGGGAAAATGTATTTATGCAAATGAACTGGCGAGAGATTTGTTTGAGACAGGTGATGATATAAAAATATTTGAAAAATATCTTCCTATATGGCTTGAACGCAGACATATAGAGGGTGAGAGTGCCTCAACGTGGACTGAGGGACATTTGTATAAAGACGAAGAAATCTACATAAAAGCAGAATTTAAAAAGATTCTTGATGAAAACAGTCGTCTTATAGGATATTATTTCTGCATGAGTGACAGAACAAATGAAATAGAAAAATACAGGAGTGCAGTTTATCGTGCAAATCATGACAATCTTACAGGAATTTATACAAGAGAAAAGTTTTTTGACAAGGTAAGTGAAATTATTCATATAAATCCGGAGGTAAAACGACTGATAATTTGTACCAGAATAAATAATTTCCAAATGATAAATGATCTGTTTGGAATTGAGATGGGTGACGAAGTCTTGAAACAGCAGGCAGACATATTAAAAGAAAAAATCAGGGCGGATTATGTATATGGACGTCTTATAGGAGACAGATTTGCAATGTGTGTTCCAAAAGAGTTATTTGATATGGATAATTTTATCAAAAAGAATACTGAAATTGGAAAAAAATACCATAATAAACTGTTTGGAGTATATATAAATATAGGTATATATGAAATAACAGATATAGATGAACCGGTTTCTGATATGTGTGATAAGGCGTATATAGCTATTGACGGTATAAAAGAAAGCAATGACTGCAATGTTGCTTATTTTGATGTTGCTTATTTTGACGATGATATTCTTGATGAGGTAAATTATGAAAAGGGGCTGGTGAATGATTTTGAGACAGCAATTGAACAGGGACAGTTTAAGATAAAGTTACAGCCTCGTGTTTCAGGTGATGGGACGGTAAAAGGTGCAGAAGCACTTGTCAGATGGGAACATCCTGAAAAGGGAATGATTATGCCTGGGGATTTTATAAGAGTTTTTGAGAAGAGAGGTCTGATATATCGTCTTGACGGATGGGTATGGGAACAGGCAGTGATTCAGCTTAAAAAATGGAAAGAAAAGGGGAGAGAAGATTTATACCTGTCGATAAATATTTCAGCAAAGGATTTCTTTTATCTTGATGTGTATAAAATGTTGACCGGTTTCATTAAAGAATATGATGTAAATCCAGACAATCTTCGACTTGAGATTAAAGAGAATGTGCTTGTGACAGAAGTTGAAGGAAAATTAAATGTGTTATCATCACTCAGTAAATTTGGTTTTAAGATTGAGATGGACGATTTCGGAAGCGGTTATTCATCTTTAAATATTTTAAAGAGTATGAATGTTGATAATGTTAAATTTGATATTAAATTTATTAAAGAAAATATACATGATGAAAAGAATGTTGCTGTTCTTGATGCGACAGCTCTTTTAACAAAGAATTTGGGAAAAGGTTTGATAATAGAGGGTGTGGAGACAAAAGAGGAAGTTGATACACTTATAAAACATGGCTGTGGGATGTTTCAGGGATATTATTTTTCTAAACCCTTGTCTGTTGAAAAGTTTGAAGATAAGTTTTTACAGGATGTAAATTAGCAGATGTTTTTTCAGATTTGGAGGATAAGAATGACATTTAAATACGAATATGATATAGCTTCTGCTGTTATTTTGTTTATATTACTTGTATATAACTGTTGCATTCCGCAAGTAAAAAATCTTGTAACAAAATTGTTTAAGTATTTTTTGTTGATTGGTTTTATAAGTAGTTTTGCCGATTCAATATGCGGTGTGTTTATTTCAGTTCATTTCAGTGATAATTTATTTCTGAGTTATTTATGTATATGGATTAATTTCGCTTCAACTCATTTAATTGCACCATTATATTTAATGTTCGTTATGGCATTGACAAATAAATATGAAAAGATACCATATAGGGAATATTTGTATTTTATTCCGGCGGGTGTTGCACAGATATTAATACTTTTTTCTCCTGTAACAGGCTGGGTATACACTTACTCAGCGGAGAATGGATATCACAGAGGGAAAATGCTGCCACTGTTGATCTGCATTTCATTATTCTATATGATTTATGGCTCGATTTTGGTTTGGTTCAAGGGTAAGCATCTTGGCTTGTATTATCAATTGACAGTGATGGGACTTTTTGTGATTTCTGCAGTATTTTTAGGAATTCAAATTTATTATGGTGAATATGTGCTTTTGGATGCAGCTATGGGAATAAGTGCCTTTATAATGCAACTAACACTTTTAAATCCTAAGATGATACGAGATGCAAGTGAAAAAGAAATTGTAGCAAGAAAAGCTGCTGAGGCGGCAAATGCGGCAAAATCGTCATTCCTTGCAAATATGTCACATGAACTCAGAACACCGTTAAATGCAATTTATGGGATGACGGAACTTCTTGAAAAGAGTAAGCTTGACGATTTTCAGGAAGATTCTGTTACTACAATAAGACATGCAAGCGAGAAACTTATTTCAATAGTTGATGATTTGCTCAATTATTCAAAAATAGATTCGGGAAATCTTGATATAAATGAGACAGAATATAAATTTTCTGATTTGCTCGAAAGAGCTGAGACATATATGGCAGAGCAGCTTGATGAAAGAAATATAGACTTTGAGGTCAATGTCGGTGCGGGAATACCAAGCAAATTATACGGTGATTATGAGAAAGTATATACTATTCTGAAGAATATCCTGAGTAACGCTTCAAAGTTTACTGAAAAGGGAAAGATCATACTTGATATTTCATTTAATATTTTTGCTGAAAATAATATGAAGCTTATATTTAAGGTCAGGGATACTGGTATAGGTATTAAGCCTACAGATATGAAAAAGCTGTTTAAAAGTTTCAGTCAGGTTGATGATAAGACTAACAGAAAAATACAGGGAACAGGAATCGGTCTGGCATTATCAAAACAGCTTGCAAATCTTATGAACGGTGATATAGAAGTACATAGTGAGTATGGCTTTGGAAGTTGTTTTGAGATAAGTGTAATACAGAAATATTTAGAACTTGAAAAGCTTCCGTCTGAACGTGAAGTAGTCAATTATAAGGTTTATCTTTATACTGAGGAATATGATTTAAAATGGCATATAAGTAAAATTTTTTCAAGATTAGGTATTTCGGTAATATTTGTGCACAATATAAAACAATTGGAAAAAATTCCACTAAAAAAGATAAACAATATGAAAACAATATTATTGTATTCATATGAGAAAAGCAAGAAGGAAGTTGAGTCATTAAATCTTCCTTTTAGAACTATTGCGATTGCCGAGTACAACACAGTCATTCCAAAAGATGACCAGAACAATGTTCTGGTAAAGCCGATAGATATTATCAAAATCAGAAGAATTGTCTTTGACCGGATGTATGATATTGTCTTTAAGGAAAGACTGGCAAAAGGGAAGGATAATCAATTTGATTTAAGCAATGCACATATTGCTCTGGTCGATGACAACAAGGTTAATTTAAGAATTGAAGCAGCATTGTTAAAGGATTTCAATGTTAAGATTGAGGCTTTTACAAGTGGAAGTGCAATTTTGAAAGCATATAGTCTCGGCAGAAGGTATGATATAATTTTTATGGATCATATGATGCCTGAAGTTGATGGTATAGAGACTGCGAAAAGGATAAGAAATCTGCCGGAAAATGCTGGAAGAACAGTTAAAATAATTGCGCTTACTGCTAATGTTATTCAGGGAGTCGAAAATGAATACATTGCAGCAGGAATGGATGACTGGCTGTTTAAGCCGGTTAAGCAGGAGCAGTTGAAAGGAATGATATTAAAACATTTAAGAACGTAAATATTGGATACTTATAATAATTATGAAAGGGTATAGCATCATAATGAAAACAGTAAAAGAAAAATTACAGTTACTCAGGATAAAAATGAAAGAAAATAATATCAGTGCGTATATTGTCTGCACTCAGGATTTTCATGGTTCAGAATATGTAGGAGACTATTTTAAAGAGAGAGAATATTTATCAGGCTTTACCGGTTCTGCCGGAACTATAGTTGTTTTAGAAAAAGAGGCTGCGTTGTGGACGGATGGCAGATATTTTTTGCAGGCTGAAAAAGAACTTGAAGATTCTGATATTGATTTGATGAAAATGTTTCAGCCGGATGTTCCTGAAATTGATGAATATTTATTTGATAAATTGTCAGAGAACGGCAGGATAGCGTTCGACGGAAGAACAGTCAGCATAGCTTTTGCAGAACAACTTAATAAAAAACTTAGTTTAAAAAACATTTCATTTGTTTATGATGCAGACTATATAGATGATTTTTGGGAGGACAGACCTGAACTTTCCAAAGAGCCTGTATGGAGACTTTCAGAAAAATATGCCGGGGTTGATTCTTTTGAAAAAATGAGGATATTAAGAAAAAAGATGTCGGATAATAATACAGACGTATTTGTATTATCTGCTTTAGACGAAATAGCGTGGCTGTTAAATTTAAGAGGGAATGATGTCTTATGTAATCCGGTCTTTTTATCGTACATGATAATATATGCAGATTCGGCAGTTTTGTATGCGGATGAAAAAATTTTTAATGAAGATATAAAAGAATATATATCTTCATTAAAAATAGAGATAAGACCATACATGTCATTTTACAGTGATTTAAAAGTTATTAAAGCTGAAAATCATGTTTTAATTGATTCAAGAAATTCAAATTATCTTATAAAAATGAGTTTACCGGATAAAATTAAAATAACAGATAAACAAAGTCCTGTTATTTTGATGAAATCAGTAAAGAATAAAACAGAATACGAAAATGAGAGAAAAGCACATATTAAAGATGGAATAGCTGTAACAAAGTTTATGTATTGGCTTCAGAAAAATGTAGGAAAAATGCAGATTACGGAAGTTAGTGCCGCAAAAAAACTTGAAGCTTTGAGAAATGAACAGGAAGGATACTTAGGACCAAGTTTTACGCCTATTATGGCATATCGTGAGCATGGAGCCATTGTACATTATTCTGCTACAGAGGAGAGTGACATCGCATTGCAGCCGGAAAGCTTTTTGCTCTCTGACACAGGCGGTCATTATTATGACGGTTCGACTGACATAACAAGGACATTCCCGCTTGGCAGGCTGACTGATGAGGAAAAGAAGGCCTATACGATTGTACTTACTGCACATCTGCGGCTTAAAAATACAAAATTCCCGTACGGAATGACGGGTACACAGCTTGATTGTGTGGCTAGACAGCCGTTATGGCAGTATGGAATGGACTACAATCACGGAACAGGTCACGGGGTAGGTTATATTTTAAATGTGCATGAAGCACCAAATGGAATAAGCTGGCAGATGAGAAATAAAAAAAATATGTATGCCGTATTTGAGGAAGGCATGATAACATCAAATGAGCCAGGATTTTACTGCACGGGCAGATTTGGAATAAGACATGAAAATCTTATTTTGTGCTTGAAGGGTGATAAAAATGAAAACGGTCAGTTTATGTATTTTGAAAATCTGACTATGGTTCCGTTTGACTGGGATGCAATTGACAGAAAATATATGACTGACAGGGATATTAGTCTTTTAAACGAGTATCACAGTGAAGTATATAAAAGAATATCACCGTATCTTGATGAAGACGAAAAAGCATGGCTCAGAGAAAAAACTATGCCTCGTTAAATAAATTTTAAGACAGTTGTGGATATGATGAGTACGGGAAATTGTACATGGAATGGGGAGCACTATGGTTAATGAAGAAAAAGTTAGGATAATGACAGCGATAGCTCATGAAGAAAAAGAACATGGGAGTGAACTTCTAAACGATGCTTTTTTTTATAAAAATGATTATGTGAAGATGCATGTATTGTCGGTAATATGGAATTATACAATCGGATATTTTCTTATATTGATATTGATTGCACTGTATAATATGGATTATTTATTGCTGAATTTTGTGAAAATAAATTATTTATATGCCGGAATGGCATTATTGTTTTCATATTTGTTAATAATTATAGTAAGTGTTCTTATTTCAAAGATTTATTATCAGGACAAATATGACAAAGAGCAGGAAACACTGCAAAAATATCATAAATATGTACTTGAATTGAAAAAATTTTACTCAGAGGATGGGAAGGAGACAGAAAATGTCGATATTACTGGAAATTAGAGAACATATTCAAAAATTATATCACAAATATGCACCTGGTTTTAATGTCCTTTTTAGATTTTTGGCAGCATTTATTACTTTTTTTGCAACAAACAAAGTGATAGGATTTAACCCGTATTTAAATCATGCATATATAGCAGGAATTTTGGCTGCTGTCTCAGTAGTTTTCCCGACACAGATATTACTATTTTTTGAAGTTGTGTTTATTGTTCTGCATATTTTATATGTATCACGTTATTTAGCGTTTATAACGGCGCTGATTTTTGCAATATTGTATTTTATATATGTGCGTTTTATTCCGAAAGACGGATATGTAATATTGTCAATGCCTGTATTATCTTCGTTTGGAGTGCCATATGTTGTTCCTGTACTTCTTGGTGTTATGGAAACACCGTTGTCAATAATTCCTGAAGCAATAGGTGTGGTGATATATTTCTTTTTGCAGAACGTAATTACTGTTGTAAGTACATCCACAGAGGACACCATAAATTTATATTATCTTGTTATGCAGCAGACTTTTACGGATAAAGAACTCTATATCACACTGATGGTATTTTCGGTGGTTACAATTGTAGTATATTTTGTAAGAAACGCAAAAATTGATTATTCATTTGAAATTGCAATTGTTAGCGGAGGATTTGTAAATATGATACTGCTGCTGATAATGAATTTTTTCATGGATATAAATATGAGCATGATAAAATTTTTTAGTTCAGTGATTATATCAATAATAATAGTTTGGATTATCCAGTTTTTCAGGCTGTCATTAAATTACAGCGGTGTAGAAAATCTGCAGTTTGAGGATGATGAATATTATTATTATGTGAGAGCAGTTCCAAAAAACAGTATTGCGAAAGCTGACAAGAATATAAAAAGATATAATGCACACACTTTTATAAAACATCACAATGAAGACAAACAGCAGGGTGATGAATTATCGAATGATAAAAGTGCGGAAAATATGTTACAGAATAATCAAAATCAGAAGGATGACTTTGACCATAACTTTGATTTTACGGTTTCACTTGATGATGATGATTTAATTGATATTGAAAAAAAAGAAAAATAGATATAAAATATATTTGGTATATTAAAAATAAGAGTTAGAAACAATATGGAGGAATAATGGAGGCTGTAATATCATTATTTAAAGAATATTTTTATGTATTATCTTTTCCTAAAATAGGATTGACTGATATATTAGAAATTTTTATAATAGCATTTACGATTTATCATGTCAGTTTATGGGTGAAAAGGACAAGAGCGTGGGCTTTAGTTAAGGGGATTTTAATATTATTTTTATGTTATATAGTTGCATATTTATTAAATATGAGTGTTATTCTGTGGATATTTAATAAAACAATAGCAATTGGAATTACTGCTTTGATAATTGTTTTTCAGCCTGAACTCAGAAAAGCTCTTGAAGAACTCGGAAAGAAAAATATCGTGCGTTCAATAATACCTTTTGATGAACAAAAAGATAAAAATAAACGTTTTTCAGACCGCTCGATTAATGAGATAATCAGAGCCACTGTTGAGATGGCAAAGGTCAAGACAGGTGCACTTATTATATTAGAGCAGGATATTGTTCTGACAGAGTATGAGAGAACAGGAATTACTTTGGACTCAACTATAAGCTCGCAGCTTCTTATAAATATATTTGAGCATAATACTCCGCTTCATGATGGGGCAGTCATAATAAGAGGGGACAGGATTGTAGCAGCAACATGTTATCTGCCTCTCTCGGACAATCTCGGATTGTCAAAAGAACTTGGTACAAGACACAGGGCGGGTGTTGGTATCAGTGAAGTAAGTGACAGTCTTACAATAATCGTATCGGAAGAGACAGGTAAGATTTCCATAGCCATAGGCGGGAAACTCCTAAGAAATGTTGACGGAGATCTTTTAAGGAAAAAGATTTCTGAAATTCAGGGCAATCCATATGAGACTAAAAAAAGATTTAAAATCAACTTTCATTCAAAGAAAGCTAAGCAAAATTAGGATGGGAGGGTATTATGAAAGAGGAAACAAAACATATTTACTTAAATAATATTGGTATAAAAATTGGTTCTGTTTTTTTTGCACTGCTTATTTGGATGATTATTATCAATATTGATGACCCATATAAAACAAGGACATTCAGTGTAAATGTCGAGACGATAAATGAGAGTGCACTTCAATCGGTAAATAAAGTTTATGAGGTCATAGACGGAAGTACAGCCAGCGTAAAAGTACGGGGAAAAAAGAGTGTTGTAGACAAACTTGAGGCATCTGACATAAGAGCGACAGCAGATTTATCTGATCTCTCAGCAGTAAATGCAGTTGCGATTAAACCGTCATTGACAATAAATGTTTCGTCAGAGGTAACTCTTGAATGTGACCAGGTTTTGAAAGTTTCTCTTGAAAACAGGGCAAGTAAGCAGGTCAAGGTGACTGTTATTACGGAGGGAAATCCTGAAAAGGGATACAGCATAGGAGAGTGTATTGCAAAACCGAATATGATAGAGGTATCCGGAGGAGAGTCTGCCATAAGACAGATTGATTCTGTGAGAGTATACCTCAATGTGAACAATGTATCAGATGATTTTGCAAAAAGATTGGTTCCCGCGGCATATGACTCTGACGGAAATAAGGTTACATCCAGTACACTCACATTCAGTTCCAACAGTATCAGGGTTACGGCAAGCGTTTTAGAAACCAAAAAGATACCTGTAAAAGTTAAAATTATTGGTGAACCTGCGGAGGGCTATCAGTATGTAAAGACAAATTGTCTGCCAAAAGAGGTAGAAATAGCAGGGAGACCTAGAATTCTTTCACATGTAAATTCTGTTCCGATAACGCTTGATATTTCAGGAATGACCAGTGATTCGAGAAGACTTGAACAGGATATTTTGATAAGCGATTATCTGCCGGAAAATATTACCGTGTTAGATGAGTCTGCAACTGTTTCAATTAAGATAATTATTGAACAATTATACAAAAAGAAAATTCAGATAGCGGCAAATGATATAGCGTACAGCGGATTGGATGACGATTACGAAGTTATACCTGCGTCTGACTTGTCGAATGTTTATGTTGTCGTTACAGGTATAGCATCGGATTTGAGAAATCTGAATACAAAAACAATCAGTCCGTACATCAACTGCAAAGGATTGGGAGAGGGAACATATGCCATGAGACTTCGATGTGATGTTGGAGAGGAATGTGAAGTTCTTGAATATCCTAAAATTAAAATAACGATAAGAAAAAAAGAATCTGATAAAGCAGAGAGTACACCTAAACCGGTGGCAACAAAAAAGCCGACAGACAGTGAGGATATAATTCATACACCTGAACCTACTCCTAATGACGAAGCGGGAGATGATACAAACAAAGACGGTGAAGACTCAAAGGACAACAATGAATAGTTGTAAAATTCACTTTGTGTTAAGAGCATTTTTCTATACACTAAAAACAATATCCTGAAAACAGATTAACTGTTCTCAGGATATTGTTTTATATTTGGATATTATATATTGTTTTAAGCTTTATAAACTTATTATTTTGCGTTTTTCTTAGAACGGAATCTAAGTGTTGAATCAAGTATTTTTTTACGGATACGAAGATTTTCAGGAGTGATTTCAAGTAATTCGTCCGTATCAATAAATTCAAGAGCTTCCTCAAGACTGAGCTTTTTTGGAGGAATAAGTTTAAGGGCATCGTCTGCTGATGAAGAACGTGTATTTGTGAGATGTTTGGTCTTACAAACATTTAATTCTATATCTTCAGCTTTTCCGTTCTGTCCAATAACCATGCCAGCATAAACTTTCTCACCCGGACCTACAAATAAAGTGCCACGTTCCTGAGCACTGAATAAACCGTATGCTACAGTTTCGCCAGATTCAAATGCTATAAGTGAACCCTGTTTACGATATGCAATGTCTCCTTTATATGGACCATATTCTTCAAACATAGTATTAAGAATACCGTTTCCTTTTGTATCTGTCATAAATTCGCCACGGTAGCCGATAAGACCACGCGAAGGTATGAGGAATTCAAGTCTTGTAAATCCGCCACCTATAGATGACATTCCCTGAAGTTCACCTTTACGATTGCTTAATTTCTGAATGACATTTCCTGAAAAATCGTCCGGAACATCAATATATGCACGTTCCATAGGCTCCAATTTTTTGCCTCTCTCATCTGTCTTGTAAAGAACTTCAGCTTTGCTTACCGCAAACTCGTATCCCTCACGGCGCATATTTTCAATAAGAACTGAAAGATGAAGCTCTCCACGTCCTGAAACTTTAAAGCTGTCAGTGTTTTCTGTCTCCTCAACTCTTAAACTTACATCGTGATTTAATTCGCTGAAAAGTCTGTCACGAAGATGTCTTGATGTAACAAATTTTCCTTCCTGACCTGCAAGAGGACTGTCATTTACTATGAAGTGCATTGCGATAGTTGGCTCTGAAATCTTCTGGAACGGAATTGCAACAGGATTTTCAGGAGAGCAGAGAGTATCACCGATGTGAATGTCTGCAATACCTGAAATTGCAACTATAGAGCCAATGCCTGCTTCTTTGACTTCGACTTTATTAAGACCGTCAAATTCATAAAGCTTGCTTACTTTTACACGCTGCATTTTGTCTTTGTCATGATGGTTTACGATAACAACATCCTGATTTACACTGACTTTTCCGTTGTCAACTTTACCTATACCGATACGACCTACATATTCATTGTAATCGATAGTGCTTATAAGTACCTGAGTTCCTGCATCAGGGTCTCCCTCAGGGGCAGGAATGTAATCAAGTATAGTCTCAAAAAGAGGAACCATGTCCTTGCCTTCTTCATCCATGCTGTAAGATGCGACACCTGCTTTAGCGGAAGCAAAGATGAATGGGCAGTCAAGCTGTTCCTCGCTTGCATCAAGGTCAATAAATAATTCGAGAACCTCGTCTACAACCTCAGCAGGACGGGCTTCAGGACGGTCAATTTTGTTTATGCATACGATAACAGGAAGATTAAGTTCAAGTGCTTTTTTAAGAACGAACTTTGTCTGAGGCATAGCTCCCTCGAATGCATCGACAACAAGTACAACACCGTTTACCATTTTAAGAACACGTTCAACCTCACCGCCGAAGTCAGCATGTCCCGGTGTATCTATAATATTTATTTTTGTGTCTTTATATGTTATGGCAGTATTTTTTGATAAGATAGTAATACCACGTTCTCTCTCTATATCACCTGAATCCATTACTCGCTCAGCTACTTCCTGATTTGAACGAAAAACACCACTCTGTTTAAGAAGTTCATCTACTAAAGTAGTTTTTCCATGATCGACATGGGCGATAATGGCAATGTTTCTTATATCATCACGTTTAATGTTCATTTTTTAATTTCCTCCATTATTTTTAAATCAAACAAAAATCCACAGATAACTATTATATCGAAAAAAACGCCGGTGTACAAGATATAAAAATAAACAAAAAAATATTTATATATAGTATAAAATTGTTACTGTTCACTTTTGAATGGCTGTTGAATGGCTCAAATTGCATATGTTGAATAAAAACATATTTATATGTGGAAAAAATACGCAAAAAGATGTATCTTATATAGGTATAAAAACTGGAAATGTCGAAAAATGATACACAAAATATTGAAATAGGGGGTATAAAGTGGTTCTAAAAAGTTTAAAATGTCATATAATTTATTAAAACAAAATACAAGCGGGTTGTAATACACCTGCAAAATAATGGAGGAAAAGAAAATATGTTGGATAAAGTGTTTACGAATAATCAGGTAACAATTGCAGGAGAAGTTGTGAGTGATTTTACTTTCAGTCATGAAATTTATGGTGAAAATTTTTTCTTAGTGAACATAGCAGTGAGCAGGCTCAGTGATTCCTGTGACATTATTCCGGTTATGGTTTCAGACAGACTTATGGATGTAAAGGGAGACTATAAAGGCTGTATTTTACAGGCCAGCGGACAATTCAGGTCATATAACAGACATGAGGAAACTAAAAATAGACTTGTATTATCTGTTTTTGCAAGAGAGGTATCATTTATTGACATTCCTGAAGGAGAACAAAATCCTAATCATATCTTCCTCGATGGATATGTTTGTAAAAAACCGGTTTACAGAAAGACACCACTTGGAAGAGAGATTGCCGATGTATTGCTTGCCGTAAACAGACCTTATGGTAAATCTGATTATATTCCATGTATCTGCTGGGGAAGAAATGCAAGATATGCCGACCAGTTTGAAGTCGGTGCACATATTCAGCTTTGGGGCAGGATACAGAGCAGGGAATATCAGAAAAAAATTGATGAAGAGCTTTATGAGAAGAGGGTTGCATACGAGGTTTCAGTCAGCAAGCTGGAATATCTCTCAGAGGAATAATTTTTCAAAGAGTATGGGTTAGGAGATATAGAGGTTGAATAAGAGGTAAAAATATGTTGTAATAAATTACAGAAAAAATACTGATTAGTGAAATTTAGGTAGATTTTTTAGAATATATGTGATAGAATGGCTAGAGTTGACGATGATGAATAAATATGTCGTTATCTGGCCATTCTTAGATTATAAGAATAAAAAGGAAATGAGGAAAAATGGGAAAAAGAATAGTTCAGGTTTTTTACGGACCGGGAAAAGGAAAGACATCGGCGGCAGTTGGACAGTGTATCAGAGCTGCAAGTCTTGGACAGTCTGTTATTATAATACAGTTTTTGAAAGGAAAAGATGCAGAAGAATTTAATTTTCTTGAGAGATTGGAACCGGATATAAAATTATTCAGATTTGAAAAATCCGAGGAATCATATGATTCACTTCTGCCGTCTCAGAAAAAAGAAGAACAGCAGAATATTTTAAACGGATTTAATTTTGCCAAAAAGGTCATTGATACGGGAGAATGTGATGTTCTGGTACTTGACGAGGTGCTTGGTCTTTTGGACTTCGGGATTATAGAAGTTTCAGATATTATAAAGCTAATAGAACTTCGCGACGATTACACTAGACTTGTGCTCACAGGCAGAAATCTGCCACAGGAACTTATCAAGTATACGAATGTCATATCTAAGATTGAACTTGAAAAAGATGATACAGATAAAATGTGATTTGAAAAGTACACAACAAGTGTAACTATTTTGAATATAATATTATATACATAATTGATGAGGAGGAGATAGTTATGTCTATTTTTACTGGTGCAGGTGTTGCACTTATAACACCTATGCATGAAGATGGCTCTATAAACTATGATGAAATGGAGCGCATCGTTAATTATCAGATTGAAAACGGAACAGATGCCATAATTGTTTGTGGAACAACAGGTGAAGCATCTACAATGACACATGAGGAACATATCGAGACTATAAAAGCTTGTGTTGAGATGACAAAGAAGCGTATCCCTGTTATTGCGGGTACAGGTTCAAACTGCACTGACACAGCGATTTATTTATCAAAAGAGGCACAGCGGGTTGGTGCTGATGGAATATTAGTTGTATCTCCTTATTATAATAAAGCGACACAGAACGGTTTGAAAAAGCACTTTACTGCTATTGCAGGCAGTGTGGATATTCCTATGATACTTTACAATATCCAGGGAAGGACAGGTGTAAATATCCAGCCTAAAACTATAGCATCACTTGCTAAAGAGGTTGACAATATCGTTGCCGTTAAGGAGGCATCAGGAGACCTTTCACAGGTAGCAAACATTATTTATGAGTCTGAGGGACAAATCGATGTATATTCAGGAAATGATGATCAGATTGTACCTATCGTAGCTTTGGGCGGAAAGGGTGTTATCTCTGTTCTCTCTCATGTTGCACCGAAAGAGACTCATGATATAGTTGCTAAACTTATGGCAGGCGATGTAAAGGGAAGCCAGGAACTTCAGATAAAACTTCTTCCTGTAATCCATGCACTTTTCAGTGAGGTAAATCCTATTCCTGTAAAGGCTGCCATGAATATGCTCGGTTTCAATGTAGGCTCACTTCGTATGCCGCTTTCAGAAATGGAAGATGCACACAAGGAAGTTCTAAGACAGGCATTGAAAGATGCAGGTTTTAATGTGGTTGCATAGTGATAAATTATATAATCTATGTATAAAAAATATGATATTGTAAATAATAAAGTGGGCAGGTCCGTTGGTCTGCCCTTTATGGTATAATACAGAAATTGGAGGATAAAATGACAGATATAATTATGTTAGGATGCAATGGCCGCATGGGTCAGATGATTACTGAAATAGTAGGAAATGACAGTGAGGCACAGATTGTTGCAGGTATTGATATAGTAAACAACAGACAAAATACATATCCTGTTTTTACGGATATAAAAGATTGTGATGTAAAGGCTGACGCAATTATTGATTTTTCTTCTGCAAACGGTTTTGAGGAGAGAATGGACTATGCAGTAGAGAAACAGATTCCTATAATTGTATGCTCGACAGGTTTATCTGACGGACAACTTGATTATCTTAAAGAAGCAAGCAAAAAAGTTGCCGTACTGAAGTCAGCAAACATGTCGCTTGGAATAAATCTCTTAATGAAACTTGTTAAGGAGGCTGCAAAAAAACTTGCAACCGAAGGATTTGATATTGAGATAGTTGAAAAACACCACAATCAAAAGCTTGATGCTCCTTCTGGTACTGCACTTGCACTTGCAGATTCAATAAATGATGAGATGGGCGGACAGTACGAGTATGTCTATGACCGTTCTAAAGTAAGACAGAAACGTGATAAAAAAGAACTTGGTATTTCAGCTGTAAGAGGTGGTACTATAGTCGGAGAGCATGATGTTATTTTTGCAGGGACAGATGAAGTTGTAACATTCTCACATACAGCATATTCAAGAGCTGTATTTGCAAAAGGGTCTGTTACTGCTGCTAAATTTATTAAAGGAAAGGGCGCAGGTCTTTACGACATGGCAGACGTTTTAATGTAATGGATATCGGTACGATAATAGATATAGTATTAGCATGTATTTTTTGTGTGTCGCTTGTAAGCGGATGGCATCAGGGACTTGTTATGAAAGTGGCAAGCCTCATAGTTGTCGGCGTTTCTTATATTCTTGCAGGGATATTGTCAAAAACAATATCTCCGTATATTGCAGATGAAATATCGAAAAATATTTCAAAAGATACCGGGATTTTAAAAAACGGGGTTACGAATGTAACAGAAGCGTTTTTATATACAGTCATATTCATGATAGTTTTTTTTGTGGTAAGGTATATTTTCAGAAAGCTTATCAAAGTATTAAAAATAGTTGACCATATTCCGGTAATAGGCTTTTTAAACAAAGCAGGCGGGGCTGTTGCAGGATTTCTTGTTGACTTTATAATAATATATGTCATTTGCAGCTTTTTATTTACAATTGTGCCGGCTGCTGCATGGACTGAAATAGGACTTACCGGAGCAGTCATAAAGAATACTATACTGTTGTCGGTTTTTGCACCATAAAAGGAGAAGAGAACGTTAACAGATGAATAAGATAAATTATCAGATTGAGCTTGACAAAATAATTGACAATTTGCAAAAAGAAAACCGAGTACCGACATTACTGCTGCATAGTTGTTGTGCACCTTGCAGCAGCTATTGTCTTAGTTATCTTGCAAATTATTTTAAGATAACAATATTTTATTATAATCCTAATATTTCTCCGGCAGAAGAGTATCAGAAAAGAGTAGAAGAACAAAAAAGGCTTATAAGCGAACTCCCAGTAAAAAATAAAGTTTCATTTGCGGAAGGTAAGTATGAACCGGAAAAATTTTTTGAAATGGCAAAAGGACTTCAAAATATTCCGGAAGGCGGGGAGCGCTGCTTTAAATGTTATGAAATGCGGCAGAGGGAGGCGGCGGTATATGCAGCTGAAAACGGTTTTGAGTTTTTTACGACTACACTATCGATAAGTCCCCACAAAAATGCCGCTAAATTAAATGAGATAGGTCTAAAACTTGAAAAAGAATACGGTATCAGATACCTTGTCTCTGATTTTAAAAAGAAAGGCGGGTATTTGAAATCTATTGAATATTCCAGACAATATGATTTATACCGCCAAAATTATTGTGGATGTGTTTACAGCAAAATGGAAGCAGAAAAGAGATAAATCTAAACATTGCACGAATTTGGAGGAAATCATGACGGAAATTTGGGATGTATATGATGAAAACGGTAAAAAAACAGGACGCACCATGGAAAGAGGAATTCCGAAAGATGGTGACTATATGTTATGCGTACATATGTATCTGTTCAATCTAAGCGGTGAAGTTCTTGTTCAGAAACGCTCAAAGAACAAGGAGTCTCATCCGGGGGAATGGGATATAACAGGTGGTGCAGCTCTTTCAGGTGAAAGTGGCAGTGATGCGGTCATAAGAGAAACCTTTGAGGAAATAGGTATAAGTTTATCAGAGGGCGAATTAAATTATATAGGACGGATTATAAAACCGGGTCGTATAATTGATGTTTTTTTTGCACAAAAAGATTTTGATATTATTGATTGTCATATACAAAATGAGGAAGTTGATGAAATAAAATTTGTTTCATGTCATGAATTGTTTAGTGAAATTCTTGAAAAGCGGGGCAGAAAGAAAAATTATATTTCTATGATAAAAAACGCTGTAAAAAATTATGATTTCAAAAATAATCAGTATTGACATTATACTATAGGTGTTATATACTTGATTTAATTTCAAGGCGGGGTGCGATTCCCCACCGGCGGTATTTTCATTTTATTATGATTGAGCCCGCAAGCCTTTACAGGCATGATTTGGTGAGACTCCAAAGCCGACAGTATAGTCTGGATGAGAGAAATTAAATGTACCGATTTGATTGTTTATGTATATTATTCAGAACATTATATAAATTTATCTTATTAGAAACCTTGAAATTTTTTCAGGGTTTTTCTTTTTTACAAATAAGATTTTCTTGAAAAAAATTTCAAAATATTTTAACAATATCAGAAAATCAATAAATCTATTTTAAATTTAGAAATCTATATAATAGATACATCTATATCATATTTTTAGAAAAAACCCATAAAAATTTAAAATTGGAGGTCATATATGGATGAGAAGTATATGCGGCGGGCTATAGAGCTTGCTAAAAAAGGTGCAGGAAAAGTTTCACCAAATCCTCTGGTTGGTGCTGTTATAGTTAAGGAAGGCAGAATTATTGCAGAGGGATATCATAAAAAATATGGCGAACTTCATGCGGAAAGAGATGCATTTTCAAAACTTAGTGAAAGTGCTTGCGGAAGTGATATGTATGTTACATTGGAACCATGCTGTCATTACGGAAAACAGCCTCCGTGCACACTTGCGATAATTGAGCATGGAATAAAAAATGTGTATATTGGTTCAGATGATCCAAATGAACTTGTTGCAGGTAAGGGAATAATACAGCTGAAAGATGCCGGTATCAATGTTGTGAAAGGTGTATTAAAAGAAGAGTGTGATGCATTAAATGATGTTTTTTTTCATTACATAACCAAAAAGACACCGTATGTCGTAATGAAATATGCAATGACACTTGATGGGAAGATTGCATGTGATAATGGTGAGAGCAAGTGGGTGACATCAGAAGAAGCAAGACAAAACGTGCAGTATACAAGAAATGCACTTAAAGGAATTATGGTGGGAGTACAGACTGTTATAAATGATAATCCGAGCCTTACCTGTCGTATTGAAAGCGGTACAAATCCGGTGCGTATTATATGTGACAGTAATCTGAGAATACCGGAAAACAGCAATATAATAAATACTGCGTTGGAAATACCGACAATTATAGCAACCGTTTCTGATGATAATAAACGTATCAGATTTTTAGAACAACGAGGAATCGATGTTATAAAAACTGCAAAGAAAGACGGGCGGGTTGATTTAAATGACCTTATGTTCAAACTTGGAGAGAAAAAAATAGACGGAATTTTACTTGAAGGTGGCGGGACTTTGAATATGAGTGCACTTGAAGCCGGAATTGTAAATCATATTCAGGCATATATAGCTCCAAAGATATTTGGGGGAAGCGGCATATATAATCCGGTAAAAGGGATGGGAGTAAAAAGCCCTGATGAAGCATTTATCTGTAGGAATGTTAAGGTTTCAAATATTGGCATTGATATTCTTATCGAATGTGATTTATAAAAATATCAATGTTAAATGCTGCATAAGAAAATATAAGGTGGTGAAAAAATGTTTACTGGTATAATCGAGGAAACAGGAAAAGTTGAAGCTGTTGCAAAAGGCAGTAATTCGGCAGTTATTACGATAGCCGCCGTCAAAGTGCTTGAAGATACCAAAATAGGTGACAGCATTGCGGTAAATGGTGTGTGTCTGACTGTTACTTCAATAAGCGGTAGAAAATTCAGTGCGGATGTGATGGCGGAGACATTGAGACGAAGTTCCTTAGGTTCATTGAAACACGGGAGCATGGTTAATCTTGAGCGTGCGATGGCTGCAAACGGAAGATTTGGAGGACATATAGTATCAGGACATATAGATGGTGTCGGGGTTATAAGTTCTTTTGAAAAAGAGGATAATGCAGTCTGGGTTGAGATAGAAACACCTGCAAAAATTTTGAGATATATAGTTGAAAAAGGATCGATAACTATTGATGGAATAAGTCTTACGGTGGCTAAGCTTACAGACAGCAGTTTTGCGGTTTCAGTGATACCTCATACAGGCGAGGAGACGACATTGCTTAACAGGAATCCGGGTGATATAGTGAATCTCGAAAATGATATAGTAGGCAAATATGTTGAAAGACTTATGAACTTTAAAACAGATGATAGAGATAATAAAAGCGAAGAAAGAAATAATTCAGACAGTATAACGATGAATTTTCTGAATGAAAACGGTTTTTATTAAGGGTAATAATAAGAAAATATATAGAGAGGAAGGAACTTGATTATGGAAAATAAATTTAATACTATTGATGAAATCCTGGAAGATATAAAGGCAGGAAAAATCGTAGTAATGATTGATGATGAAGAAAGAGAAAATGAGGGAGATGTAATATGTGCTGCACAGTTTGCCACAAATGAAAATGTAAATTTCATGGCAAGTTATGCAAAGGGACTTATATGTATGCCTATGACCGAAGAATATACAAATAAATTTATGCTTCCGCAAATGTGTGAGGTAAATACTGATAATCATTGTACGGCATTTACGGTATCAATAGACCATGTAGATACTGCGACGGGAATTTCGGCATATGAGCGTTCAATTACGGCGATGAAATTTGTTGAGGATGATGCAAAACCATCTGATTTCAGAACTCCGGGACATATGTTCCCGCTAAAAGCAAAGAAAGGTGGTGTACTTGAAAGAAACGGCCACACAGAAGCAACTGTAGACCTTGTAAGACTTGCCGGACTTAAACCTGTTGGACTTTGCTGTGAAATCATGAAAGATGACGGAACTATGGCAAGAACACCTGATCTTATGGAATTTGCAAAAAAGCATAACCTTAAGATAGGAACGATTGCTGATCTTGTGCAGTACAGAAAAGAACATGAGGTTCTGGTAGAGTGTGTTGCAAAAGCAAAAATGCCTACAAGATACGGAGAATTTACAATTTACGGATATATCAATAAATTGAATGGAGAGCATCATGTAGCACTTGTCAAAGGTGATATAACAGACGGAAAACCGGTTCTTTGCAGAGTTCATTCAGAGTGTCTTACAGGTGATGCACTGGGTTCGGCAAGATGTGACTGTGGCCAGCAGTATGATGCAGCTATGAAGATGATAGCAAAAGAGGGAAGAGGTGTTCTTCTTTATATGCGCCAGGAGGGAAGAGGAATTGGTCTTATTAACAAAATAAGAGCATATGAGCTTCAGGATGGCGGATTGGATACAGTTGAAGCCAACCTTAAACTTGGTTTCCCTGAGGATGCAAGGGATTATACGATAGGAACACAGATTCTTGTGGATCTTGGCATTCATGAACTTAAGCTGATGACAAATAATCCACTCAAAGTTTATGGACTTGAGGGATATAATCTCAAAATAATTGAAAGGGTTCCTATTGAAATGGAACCTGGAAAATATGACAGCTTTTATCTTAGAACAAAAAAAGAAAAAATGGGACATCTGCTTAATATGTAAAAAAGCAAAAGAAAAATAAACTTTTGCGCAAAATACAAAAATAAAATGATTTTTGCTAAAAATAATAAATATTAAAATAAATAGCATATTTATAGAAAAAATAAGGAGATAAAATATTATGAAAACATTAGAAGGAAAATTAGTCGCAGCAGAAGGAATGAAAGTAGGAATAATCGGAGCAAGATTTAATGAGTTTATCGTATCAAAACTTATTTCGGGCGCAAGAGACGGTCTTGTACGCCACGGTGTTGAAGACGATAATATAACTTTTGCATGGGTTCCCGGTGCATTTGAAATTCCGGTTATAGCCAAAAAAATGGCAATGTCAGGCAAATATGATGCAGTTATATGCCTTGGTGCCGTAATAAGAGGTGCAACAAGCCATTATGATCTTGTATGTAACGAAGCTGCAAAGGGAATAGCAAGTGTATCTCTCGAATCTGGGGTACCTGTACTCTTTGGTGTAGTTACGACAGATAATATCGAGCAGGCAATTGAGAGAGCCGGAACAAAAGCCGGAAATAAGGGATATGATTGTGCCCTCAGTGCGATAGAAATGGCAAATCTGGCAAGACAGTTATAATAAAATCCTCTCCATAATTTTTCTTGATATGATACGTTTTTTCTTACACATATTGCTTGTGTCATTGGCAGCGTATAGTGTATATTTATTATAATGAAGCTTGTCAATTCTTCCCGAGGAAAGGAAAGGTGATTAATATGAAAAAGCGTATCTTATCAATGGCATTGGTTGCGCTTATGTTAGTAAGCGTTTTACCTATTATGCCTGTCCGCAGTACATCAGCGGCGGATCAGACACAAACATTATTTGACCGTTATATCCCGGTAAATCAGGTTTACTCTGCTAAGGCGAGTTCATACAGCGTTGATGTAAGCGGAAAGTACAGTTTCAGTTTTTTTATCGGTACAAGGTTTAAGGATGAAAACGCTGAAAGTATTATGTTTGCAGAAGAACTGAAACGAACGGACATGCAGGGACAGTTTTTCAAAATCAATTATAAAGGCACTTTCGGTACCTTAGATAAGGCTGACATAATGAAATATTTTGATATAGATGAAAATAATTATCTGTTGGCAATGGGCGATCCGTCTGCTACGACTTATGAAAATTATAGCAAATGGATTACGAAGGATTCGATAATTATATCTATTGACCTTTACGATGCTGAAAAGAATTTTGTCAGAAATATCAGTCCTGCAACTGCCATCATGGCAGTCGGACCTGATGGAGAATTTCTTACATGTTCCCTAATACAGGGATATAGATGCTGTATTTATTTTTCAAAACAGAATAACCTTTTTAAAGCCACGGATGATAAAAGTTCAAGTTCACGTTACATGTATTTTAAACCTCAATATGCGTGGCTTGAGGATAAAAGTGTTGCCGATGGGCTTATAGGTTCAAATCAAAGTGAAAGCAGTGATGACAGCAAAGAGGAAGAATTTAATTATGAGTATAAACAGTATCCAGAGCTTAAAGGCACACCGCGCTATATGACAAACAACATTTTAAGTGTCAATGAGTTTATATCTCCGGATAATACATACTATCAGGTAGGACGCAAAGATGGTGAGATTGACCCTTGCGTTATGAATAAAATTGAGAATGTTGCAGATTATTCAGAAAATGTTCTCACAGTGTCCTCAGGAGTTACAAGAAGGACTGTTCTGACTGCTGATGGAACTCTCTACGGTGTTTCAAGTGATTATGAAATGAAAAAACTTGCAAGTGATGTCAAACAGGCCGGAATGGGGCATTATCTGACAAACAAAGGTGAGGTAAAAGAAATCAATAGTGGAAAAACAATAGCCGCTGATTGTAAGGCTTTTGCCGAGCACCGCTATGGCAGAGTAATTGGTGTATTGAAAAATGACGGCAGTTTCTCTATGGGTTATACTTATCTTGGCGAGCAGAAATATTATGAAAAGGGTCTTGTATATGCAAAAAAGGATAATGTTACAACAATTGTTCCAGGTGGTATCTGCACTAAAGACAAAACATTCTACCGCTGGGTAGAGGATGTCAGAATTGGCGGTTACACGATGGATCCTGCAACCGGTTCATTTTCACAGTCATATACTCTGGAACTTAAACTTAATCTTGTAACTAAAAATGCCGTGCGTGTTTTTCCTTATGAGTATTATACAAGACAATATGATGCATATAGTTCACAAACAGGAACTACTGAAGTTGCAAAGACTGGTTTTGTTGAAAATGCCGACGGACGTATGTGGGCATTCGGGCTGCAGGATACTGAAAGTATGGGAACTATGACTAAAAATGGCACAAAGTCTCTTATAAGACGTATATTCCCTATATATCAGAGCACAAAATCTCCGGGATTTGACAATGGAAACTTTGTAGGAATGGTTCCGGAAGAAAGCAATGATGTATCAATGCTTATCAATAATCATTGTTCAGACAACAGACCTAATGTACTTAAGAGTAAGACGGATTACCTTACTGATGTTCCGGGCGGTTACAGGGCACTGGATGGTTATGCGTATTCTTTTGATAATGATGTAGACGATGGTTCGCCTATAAGAAGCTTTAAAAAGAAAGCAACTTCATTCCATTATCTTAATGACAGCAGCGAGATATTTAAGGCAATCAATACTAAAACAGGGACAGGCACTATTGCCAATCTGTATCTGCTGCCAAATGTTGCGAGAAGTTCTTACAGAATGGACAATAAGAGTGGAAACACTATTTTGCTTGAACGTACCGACGGTTCTATGTGGATGACGGAAATTTATCCTGTGGCATCTGCAGCCGCTACAGTAGCTAAACTTGGTGGCTGGGAGTGTTCAAATGCAATACAGATTACAAAAGGCACCACAAAGAAAACATCTACAGTAGATTATGTTGACCTCGTAAGCAGAAACGTGCTTGAGAAGAATTTCCCGGCAATGAAAAAAGGTACACCGGTTGAAACTGATGCAGCTAAGTATATCACATCAAAGTATTATTCTCAGATTACACCAGGAAAGGCAGACCAGCTTTCAAGAGAGGGTAAAACTTTCCTGCTGCTCGTAACTAAGACCGACTGCAGTTATTCAAAGAAAATGAAGAAGACTATAAAAACAGCTATAGAAAAGCAAAAAGTTCCTATTTATGGCTGCGTTAATAACTATTCATCTTTAGAGTTTGTTTGGGATTACACAAAATTAGATTCACTTACTACACCTTACTTTGTTCTGGTAAACGGTGATAAGAGTGTAAAGGTTTATAATAATGTTATTACACAGAAGAAAGTCACTACAATACTTAAAGCTGCAAAGAAAATCGGTGTTGCAAATGATAAGCTTTCGTCTGCAAGTGCCGAAGTACAGTCAAAATATCCCAGTGATAAAATTTCGGTTGACAGTTATGAATGGGGTGTTCTCAAATATATAAATCAGAAACGATTTGCGAACAGGCTGTCGTTGCTTACTATGCCTGATGCATTACAAAATGCATGCAATATACGTGAGAAAGAGATAGTGTTGTCGTATGATCATACCCGTCCTAACGGTGAAAAACCATATACTACAATTTCGGATTCATTTGAGCATAAATATGCTGCTGAAAACATAGCAAGCGGACAGCATTCTTCGACCCAGGTTGTGACTGACTGGATGAATTCCGAGGGGCATCGGGCAAACATACTAAATGACAAATTTGGGTATATGGGAGTTGGATATATGAATACAAATCCGCCGTACTGGGTACAGATGTTTACAGATTGTGCAGGTTACAAATCAGTGACAACGAGCACAGGTTCCATGAAATTTAAGAGTTTGGCGGCTATGCAGAAAGAATATCTTATCTGTGTAGATAATAATAACGTAGAATCATACATGCCTTTGGATACAAGTGTTATGAGCAAAAAAGGAAATAAATACACACTTAAGCTTTATGGTAAAAATGTTACATTGACTGTATCAAAATAAATAACTAAGCATGGTAAATATTAAAGTTCTCTAAACATCGCGCAGTAATTTGACAAAACAGCTATAATTTAATAAAATACCCATAGTTATTATTGTATAAAAATTTATGGAGGTAAATATGTTTCAAAATTTATATCCCAGTGAGGATTGTGACTCGGCGTACCAAATAGACTATGAAGGCTTTTATGATAAGGGTTATCGAGGAATACTCTTTGATGTTGACAATACTTTGGTTGAGCATGACCAGCCGGTTACACTGCCAGCTATTGAATTGTTTGAAAATCTCAAAGAGATAGGTTTTAAAACATGTATTATATCTAACAATAAAGATTACAGGGTAAAACCTCTTGCAGATGCACTAGAATCTGAGTATGTATATAAGGCAGGAAAGCCTTCAAAGGCAGGCTATGAGAAGGGGATGGAGATTATGGGCACAACCCGTGAAAATACTCTTTTTATAGGGGATCAGATATTTACGGATATTTGGGGAGCCAACAAGGCAGGCATACATTCAATACTCGTAAAGCCGATTGCAAAGCATGAGGAAATTCAGATTATACTTAAACGTAAATTAGAAAAAATTGTGCTGGGAGAGTATAATAAAGCAAAAAGCAGAGCTTAGAACATAAAAAATAAAAGAACAGACTTAGATTTGAGAATGTTAAGTCTGTTCTTTTATTTTTTCAGGAATATGTAAATTTTCATACACTTCTTTATATTCTGAAACAGAATAATCATTTATATAATTCTTTTCATAGTTGGTAGTACATCCGTTATTTATGAGAAAATCAACCGCCTTATTGTAGGCTATTGCAGCATGTTCTATTTTATCGTATTTACCGATAAGTACATAACCGTTGATATGAATTTTTGAGTTATAACATATTGTACCGTTTGTGACTTCTATGGTGACACCTTGATAAGGGTTTATTATTTCGATATTTGCATATCTGAAATCATTTGTGTCACCGTTGACAAATCTGAAATCTATACCTTTTCTTGCAAAATTTCTTATACCATATCTTGAAGCTATGTTAGTCTGCATGCCATATTCTGCAACAAATAAATGAGTGCCACGTCTCATTATTGAATGCTTGGAGTAATAAAAAAGGTCATCAACATCAAAGGTCAACACATCATTTTTTGAAAGATAATAGTTGAAAAAATTGTTGCGCATATATATCGGTGTTTTTATATATATACCATTATTTTTAAAGTTAATCAAAGTTATCCATTTTTTGAAATCAAGTTTTTTGCATACCTTAGCTGAAAAATCATCAGGAAGATAGGAATTTTCGCTTCTGACAATATTTATTGCTTCGTTATATACGGTATTGGCATCTTTTTCATTATCAAAACTGCCGAGACTGATATGCTTTGAGCGAAAAGTTATCGATGTTCTGTAATATGTACTTCCATCTTTCTTCTGTGCTTTAAAAACACCGGGTAAATTATTAGCCATGTTTTTTGTAAACCTCAATTCTTTTGTAAATTCGTAAATTTTTTTTATGATATATGAAGTGTAACATTTTAAAGGAAAGATTGCAAATTAGGCTTTATTTAATAAAATAATACCGTGAAAACTTATAGATTCTATAAATTTTCACGGTATATGCAATCTTTTTAATATTGTTTTATTTATACACACTTATTTTACAAAAAATTTTCTTGTGCATGTAATATAATTTTTCTTTGATACGATAACAGTAATTTTTGTCCCAGATTTTAATTTAGCCACGAGTTTTGCAGTAAATTTTCCGGCATTATTGGATTTTACAGTATATGTGTTACCTGATACATTTACTTTGACAGTAGCAGCTTTAATGGTTTTACCAATTACTTTTTTTGTTCCCTTTTTATATGATTTCAGAGAAAGTGTAGTAATTTTCTTTTTCTTAGTGCTGTTGCTGTTATTATTGTTGCCGCTGTTGTTGTCGCTGCTGTTGTCGTTATTGTTGCTGTTATCGTTGTTGTTGTTACTGTTGTCGTTATTGTTATTGTTGTTGTCGATATTGTTATTGTTGTTGTTATTATTATTATTGTTGTTTGTTTCTTTTTGTAAACTTGCTTTTATTGAATAATTTGCAGTATTGATTTTGTTATTTCCGGCTTTAACCTTGACGTATATAGTCTGTCCGTGTCCTGTTACAGAATATTTATTGCTGGTATTATTCGCATCAACTGTAAGTTCACTGAGATTTGCTCTGTTTTCATCGAGAAATTTAACATTTAAGCTATTGTCACATGAAATATTAAAAGTGTATTTGCTGTTATTGTCTGGAAGAGTAACAAAAAAACAGTCAATATCATCTGCTTTTTCTAATTTTCCATTTTGCCATTCATTTGGCTTAAATTCAACTGCTTTAGAGAAAGTGCCCCAGTTGTCATCAGCAAGGGATTTAATAGAAACGGAGGCATTACCTGTAAGCTTATGTCCGTATTTATCTCGAAGCTTTATATAATATGTATTGCCTGGAACTAAGATGTAAGAAGAATCTATTAGAGACTCGCCGCCTTCTATTTTAGTATCAATTGTATATGTTTCTTCCTTTTTAACTGACTGCCCTTTGACTAATTCTGTACCAATAGAGTCTAATAATGTTGCATAAATATTGTTATTTGTATAATTAGTTGCAGAGAAAGTTATCCACTGATTACCAATATCATTAGGAACTGTGAATTTGAAATAATGGGCTTCATATTTCTCACTGGCAAACAGGCATGTGGCATTTTCATCAAATTGCAGTACAGATGCTCCCTGCATTGTTGTATCTGATGCCTCAGCAGCATATACAGTAGAATAAAAAGGACTGCCATACACTGATTGTGAACATATAGCCAGTGACAGTGTCAGTAGTGTGCACATTTGTTTTGATTTGATATTTTTTTTCATTTGGTGTGATACCTCCTATTTTGTAAATAAAAAATTGTTTGATTAAAACGTATGAGATTATAGCATTAATAGATAAATACACATTTTTAAAAATTATATATTGTGCATTAAATACATAAAATAATATAACATATATGTATTACAAACGCAATAAAAAGCGTAATACATACAGAGTGAAAATATGTATATTTGTTTTATTAGTACAAAACTGGATATATTGATGACATATAACCAAAACAAGATACTACAAATGTGTTACGAATACAAAACTTTTGAAGTGCTGAATTGTGAGCTCAAAAGTAATACTATTATAATACGGGAGGTGTTATATTATGGCTATTCAAATTAAAAGTGATAGAAGAGAAACAGAAAACAAAACAGTACGTTTTCCGGTCGATCTTATCAGTCGTATTGAGCAAATAATGATTGAAAAAGATGTTTCGTTTTCGGGTTTTGTAATACAAGCATGTGAATATGTTGTAGATGAACTTGAAAATGAAAAATAAGCAGAAGAATCGACTAATATGGATTTTAATTTAAGATTTTCAGTATGGTAATTGGGGCTGTCGCATCGATAAAAATTTATACAATATATAAAATTAATTATTTATTATAAAATTTTCTTGTTGTGACAGTCCCTATTAATAAAATAGTCAGTTTAGAGTATCTTTAATTTTTTTCATTGATAAATTGTTGGACTTTTTATTTTAACCTCATATATGACATTGTGTCTTTTCCTCTTTTATAGTAAGAAGTTTTGTCATAGGCTATTCTTTTGCCGTTAAAATGATTATGATTATTTTAATTTAATATTATACTCTTTGACTTTTGGATTATAAGAAATCCATGCTATCTTTGTTATTTTGTCTTTCTTATTATAATAAAAATTTTTATATACAGACAGTTTGCTTTTTTTGTCATAGTATCTTGCTGTAGTGACAAACTCTCCATAATCATCCCAGCCTTCATCTTCCCATGATGGATATTTTTTTAGTACTTTACTGCTGGAATCACCATTTTTTATGCCACGGTTATATTTAGAATTTTTTTTCAATTCATTTTTCTGCCACATCCAACCATTACCAACATTTTTCTTTGCCCACTCTATAAAATTTTTATAGTGTTTATTGTTATCAGTAATATCACAAGTATATTCTTTTCTATTAATGCGTTTATCTGTAACCTTTTTGTTTGTCTGTGTTTTGCAAGTTTTGTTTCCGTTGACAATGACGTCAATATATTTATACTTATTACCAGCTTTATATTTGATTTTACTATCCTTATTAGCTGTAAATGTAATTTGTCTGCCGGATTTTTTGTATTTGCTTCCTGTTACTGTAATAAACTTAGCTTTTTTAGATAACACGCATTTTTTGGGTTCTCCTTTTGCACAATAAACAAATCCTGCAGGAGTGTATGTTATTTTATTCGGCTTTTTTGTTGGTTTAGTGGTCGGTTTTGCTGTTGGTTTGGCAGTAGGTTGAACTGTTGGTTCAGCAGTAGGCTCCGCAGTTGCAGTTAATTCGCTGTTTTCTGCGGCAGTTGTTTTGAGCATAGGTGCAGAAGATATCATGCTTCCTGTTGCAAGTGCAGCCACAAGAGCTGAACTTATAATTTTTGTTTTCATTTTGTTTCTCATTTGGAAACCTCCTTATAATTGTAATTGGTGATTATAAAAATGCATGGGTGTATAAAGAAGCTTATAACTCCTTGCAAATTTAAATACTATCTCAAATAGTAATACAAAAATAATGCTTTTGCAATACGAAATTTAAATGGATATATCATATTTATAAAATAAGTGTATAAAATATTACGAAAGTGTGAATAATTTTACAAAAGTATTCATAGGATATAATGTGAGAAATTATGATGTATATACTTACAATTTACAGAAAACAATGTAGAATGGAGATTATTATGTATAAAAACAGAAAAAAGACAATTAGTATTTTAATTATTAGTAGTATGGCTGCAGGTATGGTAAATAATATTACATGTTTTTCAGAAACAATCAAAGAAAAAAATATAGTTATTATGTCTGAGAATGATTATAACCTAAGAAATAGAGCAAACATTAAAAAAATTTCGACATTAAGAAAATTGCATGTAGAAAGAATGAAACAGTATAAAATTATGCAGATAAAAAAAGCATGTGGTGTAAGTGTGACCGCTTCTGAAAGAAAAATACTCGAAAGAATTGTTGAAGCTGAAGCAGGAGGTGAAAATCATAAGGGAAAGGTGCTTGTAGCAAATGTTGTGCTAAACAGGGTAAAAAGTAAGACGTTTCCTTCAAACGTTAAGGATGTTGTGTTTTCACACCGAGGAGGAACGTATCAGTTCTCGCCCATTATGGATGGAAGGTATTATACAGTAGATGTATCTGAAGATACTAAAAGTGCTGTTTCAGATGCATTAAGAGGTGTGGATTATTCCAATGGGGCATTATATTTTATGGAAAGAGCTTTAGCTGACAGCAGTAATGTATCATGGTTTGACAGAAGCCTTACAAGATTATTTAGATACCATTGTCATGAGTTTTATAAATAAAATTTCCTATTAGCAATACAATAGCGTTGCAAATGTATTATAGAAGTGATAAAATGGCTTAAGAAAACTTACATGTAGGAGAAGAGATTATGAAAAGAACACAAAGGATTATTTTATTATTATTAGTTATAAGTTTGCTGATATCAGGTTTTAATT